>DATISX010000250.1:0-7507 GCA_035468275.1 Salegentibacter sp. | reverse complement strand
AAGTATAAGCCCGTGTATGCCTCCGTAATTATCCACACCCAAACCATGATAGCTTTGAGAATTTGAATTTTGTAAAGAAATTAAACTGATAAAAAGTATCAGCATTTTGTAGAATTGCCCCATAAGAATTGGTGTTAAATTATTTGGGGAAAATTAGATTTGAACTTTGATGTTCACAATACCCACTTGTGGGTAATTAAAAATTACATAAATTTCAATCCGAATATTGACGATTTTAAATCGAATTTTATGGAAAACCTTTTGCTGAAAAAAGAACTTAATGAGAAGATTAAGTCTTTTGCCCCCCAGGCGGAGATGATGCCTTCAGTGGTGATAATCCAACAATTAGAACCTTTCTGTTCAATTTATATGACGCAAAGGGGGCTGGATGAATTAGGAATAACACAAGAAGAATTAGAGAAAATTGGGCCGGACTATTTAAACAAATTTTTTAATTTGGAAGATAGTGAAGACTATTTGATGAAGTTAAAAAAGCTTCTTAATGAAAATAATCTCGATGAAACCTTTACCTTTTTTCAACAGGTAAGGTTTAAAGATAAAGAAGCATGGGTCTGGCATATAGGTTCAACGAGAATTTTCTTCCAGGATGGAGAGGGAAAACCAACCCATATTGTAACAATAGCAATTCCTTTGAACCAATTAAAACATATCCCTAACAAAGCGGAAAGATTGTTGGCTGAAAAAGATTTCTTTCATACCAATACTGAGAAATTCTTAACTTTGGGTAAGAGGGAGATTGAGATTTTAAAATTAGTAGCCAGGGGCAAATCTTCTCCCGATATTTCAAAGGAATTATTCATCTCTCCCCAAACCGTAAACACCCATAGAAAGGCAATTAAACAGAAATTATGTATATCAAGTTCCTATGAGTTTACCCTTTATGCCCATGCGTTTGATTTGATTTAATTGGAATGAAGCACATTCCGCGTGGTTTAAGCTTACCATTATTTACGGATGGAGTAACCGGCAACTAGTTCTCAAACAACTTTTTAAGTTCTTCACTAATTTTTGAGGGTTTCAAACTTTTGCTATCCATCAAAGCCCAGGTAGTTTTCGCCTCTACCAGCACTTTTTCGGTTTTAGCATTTTTAATGATAACGTGACGCAGGGATTTTACATGCGAGGATTCGGCGACATAGGTTTGCAGAAGGATTTCGTCGTTTAAAAAAGCCTGTTGTTTGTAATCTATCTCGTGGCGAACCACCAACCAAAAGTATTTCTCCTGAATTTCCTGTGGCGCACGGCTTTCCCAGTGTGCCTTGGCTACGTCCTGTACCCATTGCACATATTGCACATTGTTGACGTGGTTTTGCTCATCGAGGTGTGAATTTTCTACCTTCAGCCTCTGCTCAAATATTTCAGGATTTGCATCCATTATTTTTCTTTTATTTCAACTTCAAAAAGCTTATCCCAGTTCTTTCCCGTTACGTAAAGTTTCCCGGAATTAGGATTCCACGCAATTCCGTTTAAAACATCCAATTTGTCGTGTTGGGTAACCTTATCTCTTAGTCCGCGAAAATCTATCAAACCTTCAATTGCTCCGTTTTCAGGATTTATGATGGCCACCCCGTCTTTCTGATAGGTGTTGGCGTAGATTTTTCCATCTACCCATTCGAGTTCATTCATTCGGGATACAATACTTTTATGCGTGGCGACCTGAATAAAATCTCTTTCCCCAAGAGTTTCAGCATCAAGGATCCATATTTTTTCGGTGCCGTCGCTTTTATAGAATTGCGCTCCATCGTTGCAAAGGCCCCAGCCTTCTTTGCTTTGATTATAACTAAATGTCCCCGTTTGCTCAAAATTTTCCAAATCGTAAATTAGTCCTTCTCCTTCATTCCAGGTAAGCTGGTAAATCTTCCCATTAAGTATAGAAAGTCCTTCTCCGAAATAATTATCTGAAAGAGTTTTCTTCTGAAGAATTTCTCCTGTTTCATGATAAGTTTTTCTCAAACTGGAGGAGCCATATTGACCTGTACTTTCATAAAGCGTGTCATTAAAGAATTCCAGTCCCTGGGTATAGGCATTTTGATCGTGAGGGAATTCGTTTACGATTTCATAAGTGTAGGAAACCGGCGCAGAATCATTATAGACTTTTACGTCTGAAGTAATAGTATCGGTTTTACCTTCGTAGAAAACCACAGCTTCAAAAATGTGCTTTCCCAGTTTTACTTCCTCAAATTTGAACGATAAACCTGTTTCAGTACCTGGGTTTAATTTTTTCTGCTGAAAATAATAAAACACCGAATCTATTTCCCGCTCTTTTTTGTTTTCAATATTAAGCTTCAGCGTCTCTCCCAGCTGAAATTCGTTTCTATTTTCTTCGATTTTCAGGGAAAAATTACTAGATTTTTTTGCAGAATTGCTTCCGCAGGAAAAAATGGAAATACTTAATAATAACAGTAACAGGGACTTAAATTTGTTCATCATTTCAGTCTGAATTTTCTCTGGCTAAATTAACCATTTCGTATTAAAAATTACTTGCCAGAAGTATGAAAGATTGTATATTTGCCCCGGCAAGTCCCACACAACCAGCTCCTGCTGAATCCCCCAGGGCGGGAACGCAGCAAGGGTAGGCGGTCGTAGCGGTGTGATGTGGGTCGCTTGCCATTTTTTGTATCTGGAATTCTCCTAATTTTATCGCATCTTTGCGACGTATGAAAACAGATACTTCTCCCCAAAAAACAGTATTGATAACCGGAGCTTCATCCGGAATTGGAAAATCCATCGGCGAATTTCTTCAGGATAAAGGTTTCAAAGTTTATGGAACCAGCAGAAACCCTCAAAAAGTTAGCGGCAGTAAATTTCCATTGCTCGCACTTGATGTTACCAAGAACGAAACTATTTCTTCAGCAATACAAGAATTGATCGAAAAAGAAGGTCGGTTGGATGTGCTGGTGAATAATGCCGGAGTTGGTATCACGGGTCCAATCGAGGAAACGCCCGATGAAGAGATTAGAAAAGCCTTTGAAACCAATTATTTTGGTCCTATTAAAGTCATCAAAGCCGTGTTGCCGGTTATGCGAAAACAAGGTTCAGGACTTATTATCAACATCACTTCTATCGCAGGCTATATGGGCTTACCTTACCGCGGAATTTATTCCGCTTCAAAAGGCGCTCTTGAACTTACCACGGAAGCTTTCCGGATGGAACTTAAAGATTTCAATATTGAAATGACCAATGTGGCCCCCGGAGATTTCGCGACCAATATCGCTGCAGGACGTTATCACGCTCCGGTGCTGGAAGATTCTCCTTATAAAAAAGCCTACGGGAATACCCTGAAAGTGATGAATGAGCACGTAGATTTGGGGAAAGATCCTAATCTTATGGCCAAAGCGGTTTATAAGATCATTAATACGCCAAAACCAAAAGGACATTACAAGGTAGGGGAGTTGTTACAGAAATTTTCCATCGGACTTAAACGCATCCTGCCCGATAAAGTATACGAGAGAATGTTGCTAAAACATTATAAATTGTAATTTTGTGAACCAGAATCCGGTAGCCCGGAAATACTAAACTTTTTAAAAACACAACTATGAAATTTTTTATTGATACCGCTAATCTGGATCAGATTAAAGAAGCCAGAGATCTTGGGGTTTTGGATGGCGTTACCACCAACCCTTCCCTAATGGCTAAAGAGGGAATTACCGGAAAAGACAACATTTTAAAGCACTATAAGCAAATCTGTGACCTGATTGACGGAGATGTAAGCGCCGAGGTTATCGCTACAGATTTTGAAGGAATGGTGAAAGAAGGTGAAGAATTGGCAGAACTTCATGAACAGATCGTGGTTAAAGTTCCTATGATTAAAGAAGGAATTAAGGCTATCAAATATTTCAGTGATAACGGAATAAGAACCAACTGTACGCTGGTATTTTCCGCAGGGCAGGCTCTTTTAGCTGCCAAGGCTGGAGCTACCTATGTTTCTCCATTTATCGGAAGACTGGATGATATCTCAACCGATGGTTTAAACCTTATTGCAGACATTAGACTAATCTATGATAACTATGGTTTCGAAACTGAAATTCTTGCAGCTTCAGTACGTCATACTATGCACGTACTGGAATGCGCGAAATTAGGAGCCGATGTCATGACCGGGCCACTTTCCTCTATTGAAGGTTTATTGAAACACCCGCTTACCGATATAGGACTAGAGCAATTCCTTGCTGATTATAAAAAAGGAAACAGTTAATAAAACTGAATTCCATAAAAAAACCGCTCTTATTTGGAGCGGTTTTTTTATACCTGATATTTATCTAATCAATCATATTTATTCAGGAATTCCAGGATCTCTCTTTCAAAAGTATTCGAATATAACTGAGAACTTCCTTTAATAATTTCTCCATTAGTATCTATAAAAAACATCTTATTCAGATAGGCCTTAAGTAAATCCCGCTCTGTTCGGGCAAAAGTAAGATGATACTCCATTTCCGGATTTGTGGTTTGTATCTTAACAATCTCTGACCATGATTTTCTAATATCCTTATCTATATTAATTCCAACAAAATCCACTTCCGGGTATTTAAGTCTTAATTTATTAATGATGCCTTGTTGCCAGAGAAAATGCTCTTTAGAGAACATAGACCAATGATAAGTGATAAGAGGTTTATCTGAAATATTCTTTAACCGTATGGTATCTCCATCCACATTAGATAAAGGAAGGTTTCCAATATTGTTGCCGGGCAAAAGATTTATTTGAATTTCAGCCATCTGTTTTAAATTTCCAAGCTTTTCCCTGTTGTAATTTGTTTGTTCAAGAAGGGCTATAACAGAGTCAATATCTTTAGCTTCTTTGGAAAAAGTGACTCCCTGGGAACCTAAGCGATCAAAGTAGGAATTTTTTATTTGTGAATTTTGTATTAGAGAATCAGCCAAAATAATTTTGTAGCTTATATTATTTAAGGAATTGAGGTCAAAACAATCATCAGTAGGTGGTAATTTGGGATCGCAACGTTCGATGGCTTTGGTTCGGAAATAATCATCAATAAAATTGGTGTATACGTAATAGGTGTTTAGGTTTTCACTATCAAAATTAATACTGTCCCTGTAATCGTGAAAGTCTTCCGGAATTTCCCCGGCCAATTCTTTAAAATATTTCCTTGTTAAAAAGGCATAACGCTCCTTAAAATGATAATACTGATAATCTATCCCGGCCCTGGCAATCTCGATGAAATCTTCTGAAAAATCTCTTTGAGCAGTAAGCTGTTCCAGTTGCTGGTGCTTACTATTGTAAATAGAATCTATTTTGCTGGTAAATTCCTCCGGTTGATATTTATAATAGGATAGGATCATTTCATTTTCCTCCCGGTTTGCAAGAAAAAGATCAAGCAGGAAGTTACTCTTTTTAGCGCCTTTTCCACTGAAATTTATAGATTCATCAAAATCAAGGGTATTTAGCCAAACCAGGATACTATCTCCCGGTTGCAAATACATGATCTGATTCTCCGGTGGATGGTTAAACCGGTATATTCCTTCTTCAAGATCCTCAAAATGTTTCCCGAATCTGTTATTCTGATTCAGGTAAAGAGTATCTATTGTGGCGTTGTTTTTAGAAAGTATAAAAAATTCTGATTTTGGATTTACAATTTCTCCACCAATAAAAATAGACTGGACTTTTTCTTTATCAGAATTGCACCCCAGAATGCTCATTATGATCAAGGAAAAAACAAGTAATTTTAATTTCATTAGGGCTTTAATTGCGACTTTAATTTGAGGCTGTAATCGTGGTCTCCCGCAAATATAGTAGCTCCTCAAAACCATGAATGTTAACTGAGAGTTAAAAGAATATTTAAATCGTTAATCTTTAAATAATTGGGCTTAAATAGCTACTTTTGCAAAAAATTTACACAAATAATATTTTATGCTTTCAGTATCAAATCTTTCGGTTCAATTTGGCAAACGTGTTTTGTTTGACGAGGTAAGCACCACTTTTACCCAGGGTAATATATACGGAATTATTGGCGCCAACGGGGCCGGTAAATCCACATTTTTGAAGATCATTTCGGGAAAAGCTGATCCTACCTCGGGTCACGTGCATTTAGAGCCGGGAAAAAGGATGTCGGTACTGGAGCAGGATCACTCTCTTTATGACGAATTTCCGGTTTTGGAAACTGTAATGAAAGGGAATAAACCGCTCTTCGCTATCAAGAAGGAGATGGATGAGATCTACGCCAAAGAAGATTTCAGCGATGCCGATGGAGAACGGGTTGGAGTGCTACAGGTGGAATTCGAAGAAATGAACGGATGGAATGCTGAAAGTGAAGCTGCTTCCCTTTTATCCAACCTGGGAATTAAGACTGAACATCATTATACCCTGATGAAAGATCTTGACGGCAAGCAAAAAGTTAGGGTGTTATTGGCTCAGGCGCTTTTTGGAAATCCCGATGTGCTTATCATGGATGAGCCTACCAACGACCTGGATTACGAAACTATTACCTGGCTGGAGAACTTTCTTGCTAATTATGATAATACTGTGATCGTGGTTTCTCACGACCGTCACTTCCTGGATTCGGTTTGTACTCATATTTCTGATATCGACTTCGGAAAAATAAACCACTTCAGCGGAAACTATACTTTCTGGTATGAGTCTTCCCAGCTTGCTGCCCGACAACGTGCCCAGCAGAATAAAAAAGCTGAAGACAAAAAGAAAGAACTTCAGGAGTTTATCCAGCGATTTAGTGCTAACGTGGCCAAATCCAAGCAGGCTACTTCCCGTAAAAAGATGATAGACAGGCTTAATATTGAGGAAATCAGACCTTCAAGCCGAAGGTACCCCGCTATTATCTTTGAACGTGACCGCGAAGCGGGAGACCAGATCCTGAACATAGAAAAACTGGAAGCCAGCCAGGAGGGAGATACACTCTTTAAAGATGTAAATATCAACCTGGCCAAAGGCGATAAAGTTGTAGTTTACTCTAAGGATTCAAGAGCTACAACCGCTTTTTACGAAATTTTAAACGGAAAACAGAAGGCTGTATCAGGTAAATATTCCTGGGGTGTAACAACCTCGCAGTCTTATCTTCCACTTGATAATGCTGAATATTTTGAAAACGACCTGACCTTGGTTGACTGGTTACGTCAATATGCTAAAACCGATGAGGAAAGGGAAGAGGTTTATATACGTGGATTCCTCGGAAAAATGCTTTTTAGCGGTGAGGAAGCCTTAAAGACCTCAAGAGTGCTTTCCGGAGGTGAAAAAGTGCGTTGCATGTTAAGCCGAATGATGATGACAAGAGCCAACGTGTTGATGCTTGATGAACCTACCAATCACCTTGACCTGGAATCGATTACCGCTTTTAACAATTCTCTAAAGAACTTTAAAGGAACCGTCATGTTCACTACTCATGATCACGAGTTTGCTCAAACCGTTGCCAACAGGGTGGTCGAGCTTACTCCAAATGGAGCTATCGATCGTTATCTGAGCTTCGATGAATATATGAGCGATCCTAAGATCAAGGAACAACGCGAGAAAATGTACGCTGTTGAA
>DATISX010000249.1:0-10305 GCA_035468275.1 Salegentibacter sp. | reverse complement strand
TCGCTTTTATTATGGATTCAAAACTGTTTTTATTATTTTCGGACAATAACCCATAAATAACAGTTTTGAAGAAATTATTTATTACAGGATTACTCATTATTTCAGGATTTAATTTAATTGCCCAGGAAAATGCTTCATCCTTTTCCTTTGGTCTTAAGGCTGGGGTAAACCTGGCCAATATTTATTCCTCCAATTTACCGATTGAAGAGTTCACGAAAAACAAGTTCGGAATACACGGTGGAGCAATGGCTGAATATCGTTTCAGCGAACTTTTTGCCTTACAGGCTGAATTGCTATATTCAGAGCAGGGAACAAAATCTGATATTGATTATATTCCAATAGACCCACCGGGTGAGATTGGAACCTTTCAAAATACTTCTGCCCAGGATAATTCAGGAAATGGTCTTTATGAAAACCTGAATTCCACCGGTAATTATAATTATTTGAATCTCCCGTTACTTGCTAAACTCTATGTTTACAAAGGTCTGAATGTTTTCGCCGGGCCTCAGTTCTCTGTTTTGCTTTCCGCAAAAGATGAATTGCCAAATGGGCAGGAAATGGATGTGAAGGATCAGTTAGATGCTGTGGATTTCGGACTGAATGGTGGCCTGGGATATCAAACAGATTTTGGAGCCTTTGTTTCGGCGAATTATTATCTGGGACTAAACAACATCAGCTATTATAATTATGAGGATTACTTAGGTTTCGATATAAACCTGCATCAGGGAGTATGGCAGTTTTCGGTAGGATATAAATTTTAAAATAATGATATCTTTATCATATGAAAATACTTATCATAAACGGCCCCAACTTAAACCTACTTGGAACCCGCGAACCCGAAACTTACGGAAACAAGAAATTTGAAGACTACTTTGCCGATCTGCAATTCAAATTCAGGGATCTCGAATTATCCTATTTTCAATCTAATATTGAAGGAGAGATCATTGATGAATTACATCGGGCAGTCGGGGAATTTGATGGGGTAGTATTAAATGCGGCCGCATACACTCATACTTCAGTAGGAATTGGAGATGCCGTAAAGGCCATTGGGCTTCCGGTGGTAGAGGTTCATATTTCCAATACTCATTCCCGGGAGGAATTCAGGCATAAATCCTTTATTGCGCCGGTGGCGAAAGGAGTGATCCTCGGCTTTGGCTTGCAAAGCTATGATCTGGCTATCCAAAGCTTTATCAACTCTAAAAATGAAGAAAGCCTATATTAACTGGAGTAGTGGTAAAGATGCGGCTTTTGCGCTTTACAAGGTCCAGAAGAATAGAGTTTATGATGTCCAAAAACTGGTTTCTACAGTCAATTCTGAAACCAATAGAGTTTCAATGCATGGTCTTCGCATTGAATTGTTGCAACAACAGGCCGATGCTATTGGAATCCCGCTTCAACTTATCAAATTAGATGGGAATGTGAATATGCAAACCTATAATGAGCTCATGGAAATTGAAACCGAAAAACTACTCGACGAAGGTTTCAATTACAGTATTTTTGGTGATATCTTTTTAGAGGATCTAAGGGAATACCGCGAAAAACAACTGGAAGAAAAGGGCATTAAAGCGGTCTTTCCTCTCTGGAAGAAAGATACTTCGCAAATGATGCAGGATTTTCTGGACGCCGGTTTTAAGGCAATAGTGGTTAGTGTAAATGCTGCAAAACTAAATAAATCTTTCTGCGGAAGGCTGATCGACGAGAGCTTTCTGCAAGATCTACCTTCTGATGTGGATCCCTGCGGCGAAAACGGAGAGTTTCACACTTTTGTTTATGATGGCCCGATCTTTAGTAAACCGGTAAGCTTTGGGATAGGGGAGATAGTAGAGAAACACTTTACACCTTCAGGAGATAATGATGATGATTGCTTCAGCGATGAGAAAGAGAGCTGGGATACCCGCTTTTTCTATTGCGATTTGCTTCCAAAAAAATAACCCCGGCATTTCTGCCAGGGTCATTCAGAATAAATTATTTCAGGTTTACAAGTGAATCACTTCGTCGTAGGCAGCTGCTACGGCTTCCATTACGGCTTCACTCATAGTTGGGTGAGGGTGAACAGCCTTTAATACTTCATGGCCTGTTGTTTCAAGTTTTCTACCTAAAACAGCTTCAGCTATCATATCGGTTACTCCGGCGCCAATCATGTGGCAGCCTAACCATTCGCCGTATTTGGCGTCGAAGATCACTTTTACAAACCCGTCAGATTTTCCTGAGGCCTGGGCTTTTCCTGAAGCAGAGAACGGGAATTTTCCAACTTTAAGCTCATAACCGGCTTCTTTAGCTTGTTTCTCTGTCATACCAACTGATGCGATCTCGGGAGTTGCATAGGTACATCCCGGGATATTTCCGTAGTCCAGAGGTTCAACTTCCATACCTTTTATCTTTTCAACACAGAGGATTCCTTCAGCTGAAGCAACGTGAGCAAGGGCAGGGCCTTCAACAACATCTCCAATAGCGTAAATCCCGGAAACGTTGGTTTTATAGAACTCATCTACTACGATCTTATCTTTTTCGGTTTTAATGCCTAATTCTTCCAGGCCAATATTTTCGATATTGGTTTTTATACCAACTGCAGAAAGCACGATCTCGGCCTCAAGGGTTTCTTCCCCTTTTTTGGTTTTAACCTTAGCCTTCACTGTTTTTCCGGAAGTATCAACACTTTCTACTGAAGAGTTGGTCATTACCTTAATACCTGCTTTCTTCACGCTGCGTTCAAATTGCTTTGAAACTTCTTCGTCCTCCAGAGGTACAAGGTTTGGCAGGAATTCCACGATAGTTACATCTGTTCCCATCGCGTTGTAAAAATGTGCGAATTCAACTCCAATAGCACCGGAACCAACCACGATCATAGATTTTGGTTGTTTATCAAGGCTCATTGCCTCGCGGTAACCAATCACTTTTTTACCGTCTTGTTTCAAACTTGGTAGTTCACGGGAACGGGCTCCCGTAGCTACGATAATGTGATCTGCCTGGTATTCTTTGGTGTTTTTATCTTTATCTGTTACTTCAACTTTTTTACCCGACTTGAGTTTGCCAAAGCCTTCAATAACATCAATCTTGTTCTTTTTCATCAGGAACTGAACACCTTTGCTCATTCCGTTTGCCACCTCACGGCTTCGCTTTATCACAGCTCCAAAATCCTTATCCGGGTTTTCAAGTTTTAACCCGTAATCTTCGGCATGTTTAAGATAGTCGAATACTTCAGCGCTTTTAAGTAATGCTTTAGTAGGAATACATCCCCAGTTAAGGCAAACTCCCCCAAGACTTTCCTTTTCAACAATAGCGGTTTTGAAACCGAGTTGAGAGGCTCTAATGGCGGTTACATAACCTCCCGGGCCACTACCTAAAACAATAATATCATATTTACTCATAGTCGGAAATTTTTATTGCAGTTATAGAAGTTGCGAATTTAAGGAATAATAGCTTAAACTGAAAGTTTTATAAGGGCTCTGTTCCTTCAGAATTGGCAAAAAATAAAGGCTTACCGTAGCGGGTAAGCCTTTTAATATAGCTGAATATACTAAAATTACATTTGTACATTCTGCACATCCTGTTCTTTAAGATCCAGTGCGTTCAACACCGCATTAAAATTGGCAACATCAATGCCGGTAGTTTCCGCAAAATCTGAAGGAACGATCACAAACCTGAAAACCTGATCCTGGGTAAAGCCTGCATCGAGGTTACTAAGGTCAAAATTCCCATCAATGATCAATTCTACATCCACATCAGTATGGTTGTAGACATACTGGATAGTGCCCTGATCAAGGAAAAAGTTTTGTGGAATCATACTCCAGGTCTCATAAACTTCTCCATCATCTTCAATGACTTCAAGTCTATAAACCAAAATAGCATCTGAGGTAAGGATTTCAACGTCATCAGGCAGGCCAATTATAGTGGAGTGATAATTCACATCTGCAAAATAATCAAAGTCTACATCTTCATATTCTAAAGTTTGTCCTACCACATTAACGGATCCACCCTCAGGTCCCTCGGGTCCCTGAGGTCCCGGAGGACCCTGGTCGCCTTCGCAGGCAGTAAAAAGAAAAGCGGTTACAAATAGTGCTGTTAATAATTTTTTCATTTTGATAAATTTTAGTTAGACAATTACCCCGGAAGGGCCTCATAGATGTTTATATTATTTTTTAAAATCCAGGCTTGCTGAATTTACACAATACCGCTGGCCGGTATCTGTAGGACCATCATCAAAAATGTGGCCAAGGTGGCTTCCGCAGTTGGCGCAAAGTATCTCAGTGCGCATCATTCCGAAGCTTTTATCCTGTACATATTCGATCTTTCCTTCTATGGCACGATCAAAACTAGGCCAGCCGCAGCCGCTTTCAAATTTGGCATCGCTTTCGAAGAGTTTGGTATGGCAGGCGGCACAGAAATAGGACCCATCTTCAAAGTGGACATTATATTTGCCAGTATGAGGAGCCTCAGTACCTTTTTCACGCAGTACCCGGTATTGCTCTTCCCCAAGTTCCTTTTTCCATTCTTCTTCAGATTTTTCTATCTCGTATTTTTTCATTTTAAAATTTTATTGTCATTTCCGCGAAGGCGGAAATCTATTGTTATCACTCCCGTCCCGCAAAAAAAAGTGGGATAAAACTGCGTCGAAAATTTTATTTTTTTTCATTTCCGTGCAGACGGAAATCTTATTTTTTCTCCGGGATAAACTCCATAGCCAGCCCATTAATACAATGTCTTTCTCCGGTAGTATTTCTGGGTCCATCTTCAAAGACATGCCCTAGATGCCCTCCGCAACGGGCGCAGTGCACTTCATTATCTTCGTAACCAAAAGAAGTTTCCCTTCCGTAGGCAACGGCATCTTCCATAGGTCTGTCGAAACTGGGCCAGCCCGTACCGCTATCAAATTTATATTCTGTTTGGTAAAGGGGATTTCCGCAGGCCGCGCAAACGAAGGTTCCCGGTTCTTCAATATCGTTTAAGGGGCTTGTAAATGCGCGTTCTGTATTACCTTTTCGAAGGATGCGGTATTGTTCTCCAGAAAGCTCTGCTTTCCACTGCTCATCAGTCTTGGTAATCTCATATTCCTGTGAAGCTTTTTCCTTTTTCTGGGCATTGCCATTGCAGCTGAAAAGCATCAGGGGAAATATAAAAACCATTAATTTTCTCATAGGTTTTTATTTTAAAGGTACAAAGATTAGTCAGTGAGGAACGTTGTGATTTTGTTAATTACCTGCTTGTCACCCAAAATTCGGCGGTGACCCAGACCTTCAGTAATCATTAATTCGCTGTTTTCAAGGGCGTGGTCTATCTCGTAAGCGGAACTTATGTGAACGTCTACATCCTGTTTATCGTGAATAACAAGTGTAGGGATTTTTACGGCTTCAGCGGAAACCGCCCCGGAATAATTATCCATGTCTTCTCCAAATTTTTCATCGAAGTAAGCCTTCATCCTGTCAGCGATAGTTTTATTCATTCCCAGGTTCTCATTGAATTCCCTGGTAATGTGGGTAACAGAATTGGCAGTGCCAATAATAATGAGTTTATTGAACTCCATTCCTTCTTTTACAGCCCGAAGGCAAGCCATGCCTCCAAGAGAATGTCCTATGGCGGCTTCGAATGGTCCAAACTCTTTGTCGAGAAATTGGATGCTTTCTATGAACTCGGTCATAATGCTTGATTTCCCGGGAGCCTTTCCATGGCCGGGGGCATCAAAGCTTATGGTGCTGTAACCGGCGTGTATCAATGCTTCAGCAATATTGGAAAGTTGGGTGCCGCGGCCGCTCCATCCGTGCACCAGCAGGATCTTATTTGGGGAATCTCCATAATGGTAAACTACTATTTCTTTGTCAAAAGCCGGAACTTTCAATTTCGTCTGCACCGACTTGCGGTCCATCTTTTCTTCCCGCCCAGGAAGTTTATAACGAAACGGGGTTAAAAATAATCTGGCTGCAAAGCGACTTGCCAGGAATGGCGAGGTTTTCCTCAATAGCTTTGCAGTGTAACGGATATAATTTGGAATAAGAAGCTGTTGTACCGACAGCTGATCCTTTTTTGATTTGGTCATTATTAAGGGAAATGAATGTCTGCAAGTTAATGATTTTTAGCTTTATTATCCCTTATAGACACTGGGATGTGAAGAATTGGTACTGTTCTTGAAATAAGTTATTCTGTTAAATGATGCTTAAAGCAAGGACCAGGGATTACTGGCTTTTGTAATTTTAACTAAACAAAACCAAATATTATGATACTTAAACGAACATTAATATGGGTTAGCGCAGTTTTATTATTTGTGAGCTGCCAAACCAATCCATTTACCGGAGAGAAAAATCTGAATTTTGTATCAAACGACCAGCTCTTTCCGGCCTCTTTTGAACAGTATAATCAATTTCTTTCTGAAAGTGATGTTGTTACCGGTACTGCCGAAGCTAATATGATCAAGAGAGTTGGTAGCAAGGTTGAAACTGCCGCCGAGAGATATTTAAACGCGAATGGATATCAGGGATTCCTGGATGATTTTCGTTGGGATTATAACCTTGTGAAAGATGACGCCGTGAACGCATTTGCTATGCCCGGGGGAAAAATTGTTTTCTATACAGGAATCTTACCTATTGCTGAAAGTGAAACTGGGGTAGCCGTTGTTATGGCGCATGAGATTGCTCACGCCCTTGCCGATCACGGAGCGCAGCGTATGAGTGCAGCCCAATTACAACAACTTGGCGCCGTAGCAGGAGGTATTGCCGTAAGTGGTAGAAGCCAGGAGACCCAGCAGATTTTCGCACAAGCCTATGGTTTAGGTACTACAGTAGGAGTTATGCTACCTTTTAGCAGAAAACATGAGACTGAAGCAGATAGAATTGGTCTAACTTTAATGGCTATCGCCGGGTACAACCCTGATGAAGCATCAAGGTTATGGCAACGAATGGCTGCGCAAAGTGACGGACAGGCTCCCCCGGAGTTTTTAAGTACTCACCCTTCTAACCAGACAAGGATTAATAATCTTAAGGCATGGGCTCCAGAGGCCAGGGCAGAAGCTCAGAAATATGGAGTTACTTCTTTCCAATAAAGATTAAAACGATTAAACTTTAAAAAAGCTGCCGCAACCCGGCAGCTTTTTCTATTTTTATCCTGATGAAACCAGCATGCTGCTGGACCCAAACACAGCAATAGACAGGAACATGAAAGTCTGTGTCTAATTCCCAAATTAGATTAAAATTATATAAAGATGAAAAAATTACCGAAAGGGAATAAGAAATTGCTTCACGCCTGGGCATTTTATGATTGGGCGAATTCGGTTTATAGCCTGGTGATTTCCTCGGCCATCTTTCCGATATTTTACGGTGCGCTTACTATAGTAAGGGATGCACAGGGAGACAAGATAGATGACACGGTTTATTTTCTTGGATTTAATTTTAATAACGATAGTCTTATAAGTTATGTGACGGCCATGGCTTTCCTGGTTGTTTCTATTTTGAGTCCGTTATTATCGGGAATCGCCGATTATATTGGGAACAAGAAAAATTTTATGAAGTTTTTTAATTATCTGGGGGCGCTCTCTTGCATAGGTTTATTCTGGTTCGACCTGGACTATCTGTGGATAGGTTTGCTGTGCTATTTTCTCGCGCTCATTGGTTTCTGGGGTAGCCTTGTATTTTATAATTCGTATTTACCCGATATCGCCTTCAAGGATCAACAGGATAAAGTGAGTGCAAAGGGTTTTTCTTTGGGATACATTGGAAGTGTGCTGCTACTAATCATTTGCCTGATCATGATTCTGAAACATTCCTGGTTTGGTTTTGAAGATGAAGGACTTCCAACCCGACTTTCTTTTATCCTTACCGGGATTTGGTGGATTGGTTTTAGCCAGTACACCTATTATTATTTACCTAAAGGCAATAAACGCTCAGGCCTCCCAAGAAATGTTCTTTTTAACGGCTTCAGAGAATTGAAAAGTATCTGGGAAGCTTTGCAACACAACCTGATGCTGAAAAGATATCTTGTCGCCTTTTTTGTTTACAGCATGGCGGTGCAAACAATCATGCTTATCGCAACTTATTTTGGTATTGAAGAATTGGACTGGGGAGATCAGGATCCAACAAGCGGATTGATCATTAGTATTCTTTTGATACAGTTGGTGGCTGTTGCAGGCGCCACTCTTACTGCCAGGATTGCTCTTAGAATAGGAAACATTAAAACTCTTATTATTATCAATCTAATCTGGGTAAGCATTTGTGGTTATGCCTATTTTATTGTTAGTCCCCAACAATTCTATGTTGCCGCAGCGGCCGTGGGATTGGTTATGGGAGGAATTCAATCTTTATCCAGGTCTACATACTCCAAATATCTTCCTGAAGAAACAAAGGACACTGCCAGTTATTTCAGTTTTTATGATGTAGCAGAAAAAATAGGGATAGTGATTGGGATGTTTATGTATGGTATGGTAGCCCAAATTACCGGAAGCATAAGGGATTCGATCCTATTTCTGGTGGTGTTCTTTATAGCCGGGGTATTCTTACTGATGCGGGTACCAAAAACAAACCCCACGAATTAACGCAGGGTTTGCCGGTTTCCTTTTCATAGCAATAAGGAAATAAATATTATTTAGAGGAAATAGAGCCTGAGCCCATAGTTTTGAAATCCTGTTTGTCGGGTTTTCCTTTATATTGAATATCCCCTGATCCCATAATTTTTGCATCCAGAGAATTTGAAGCAAAGATTTCTATATCTCCGCTACCCATTACTGTGGCTTTAACTTCTTCAACTTTAAGATCGAAGGCCTCAAAATCGCCAGAACCGGTTACTTTACATTCAAAATAATTGCCTTTTCCGCGTAACATGGTATCTCCCGAACCGGTGATATGACTTTCCAACTTATCAACATCTAACTCCAGGTTGATGTTCCCTGAACCGGTTAGGCCAGTTTTAAAAGAATTAGCCTTGATTACTGAGGTATTCCAGAGATCTCCCGATCCTGTAAGTTTTACCTCGCTCAGATCCTTGAATGGAACGGTGACTTTTATAGACCTGTTGCGCGATGGTTCAAGGTTAACTTTTTCTGCAGGTTTTATCTTAAGAGTTCCATTTGTAACTTCGGTGATGATGTGGTCCATCAGGTTACTATCGGCTTCAACTTTAATATTTCCTTCGGTTCCGGCTACTAGTTCTACATCCATAGATCCTACTACATAAATTTCATCATAATCTGTGGTGCGGCGTTCTTCTGTAGTGATTTCGCCATTCCCTTTTACACTTTTATTCTTCCAGAACTGGGCGTTCACAGAATTAAAACTGAATAGAATTGTTGCTAAAATTAAGATTGATCGTTTCATAATATTTGATTTTTAATTGATGAATTAATTATTGTTTGGTGAAATGCACATTGGCATAACTGGTATTGATCGTTACCATGCTTCCGGAATTATTCTCCAAATGATAGCCTTGTAGGCTCTGTTTAGTATTTTGGTCATGGCGCTTTTGTACCTGAAATTCTTCCAGCCCCTTAATGTTCCCATAACTTGCTTCTACATTAAAACTGAAGGCTTGCGCAGCATCATAGCCAACCTTCACTCCGGCATAATCACTGTCTATCTTAATGTTCTTCGCGCCTTTTATGATCTTTTCTATACTAAGGCTGCCATAGTCTACATTCAGATCGGCTGAGGTGAAGATCCTACCAATCTTAGTGCTGAGGTAATCGCCGTTTCCGATTATTCTTTTTACTTTATCTACATTAATACTTCCATAATCGGCATCGAACTCCAGGTTGCTGACTTTCTTAAGATTTGTGGTGGTATAATCGGCATTGATCTTTAGGTTTTCTGCCTCTTCGACTTCAAATTCACTGTAGTCTGCGGTAATTTCAGCATTTTTAATATAGCCGAATCTGCTGTCCCTGGTATAGTCGAAGTCAAGAATATTGGAGTCACCTCTAAGTTCCAGAATATCAATTTTTCCGTAGTCACAGGTAATCCTCGAATTTCCCAGCAGGCGGTCGATATAGATTCCGCCGTAATCGTTGTTAAGGTCTACGTTATTGGTTTCCGGGGCTTTTATTATATAATTGATCTCCATATTTACATTGCTTGATCCCGAAAAAAGATTACTCCACCAGGAATTGCTTTTACCTTTAGAAAGGTGCGTTTTTGCGCTAACTCCGGAAGAGCTCTGGTTGAATTCTATTTCAATCTCATCCAGTTTTTCCTGAACTTTTTCAGGGTCATTACCGTTGGTCTTGATGAAAACCTCGATAACCACTCTATTCTGATCCCAGGTTGAGATATCGATATTTCCGTAGCTATTATCGACCTTTAGGTTTGAATTAGCTGATACGCTGAATTCCCT
>DATISX010000248.1:0-7400 GCA_035468275.1 Salegentibacter sp. | reverse complement strand
AAATAATGGAGATTAAGGTGTAATACTCTGTTTTAAAATTTAATTTTGCAAAAAAATTTTCAAATCAGAAGTATGTTGGATCTACTGAATTTCAAGGAGATATTTACGGCGGGAATGATACTTTTCGCGGTAATTGATATTATTGGGAGTATTCCTATAATAATTGAACTAAGGCGAAAGGTGGGGCATATTCAAAGTGAAAAGGCTTCAGTTGTTGCTGGTATTATAATGATACTCTTTCTTTTTGTGGGAAAAGAAATCCTGAATTTAATTGGGATCGATGTTAATTCCTTTGCTGTCGCCGGTGCATTTATATTATTTTTCCTGGCCTTGGAGATGATCCTCGGAATAACTTTATATAAGGATGATGAGCCGGAAACTGCTTCAGTGGTGCCTCTGGCATTTCCTCTAATTGCCGGAGCAGGAACTATGACAACCCTGGTTTCGCTTCAGGCAGAATATGAAACCATAAATATCATTGCGGCTATACTAATCAATATTATCTTCGTATACGCAGTGCTTAAATCTTCCGCAAAAATCGAAGGGTTTTTAGGGAGTCAGGGTATTAGCGTCATTAGAAAAGTATTTGGTGTGATTTTACTGGCAATTGCCGTGAAATTATTCGCCACAAACATTCAAAGTTTATTTGTATGAAAATTTTAATTTACAGCATTATTTTACTTGCCATAGTCCTGATTGGCTATAGCTCTACTATTCTTGATTTTGATAATTTATTTGAAGAAGATAGCGCCAAAGCAGTGATGGCTATTGTTGCCAGCCTGTGCGTGATCGTTTTAATGATTATTCTGATGCTTTCCCGTAAGATTTACAAAAAACAAAATCACTAAAATTCTATCATGGAATTTGATGTTATAATCATTGGCGGTGGTGCTGCGGGGATGTCCTGTGCTTTGATCCTGGGCTCAGCTCACGAAAAAGAGTTTGCAAAAAATAAACGCGTTGGAATAATTATGCATCAAAAAACCTCGCATTTACAAACAGCCCTTTTTAATAATGTTCTGGGAATTCCGGCCGGAACTCCCGGAGCGGCAATTCTGGCAGAAGGCCCCAGGCAACTTGCAGAACTATATCCGGAAGTGTTGCAGATCCAAAAGGAAAAAGTTAAGGAGATTATCTCTGATGAAGTAGCTTTCAGAGTAATTACCAATAAAAACATTTTTTCAGCAAAAGAGGTTGTAGTAGCAGTGGGTTATACGAATTCTTTAACTATCAAAGGCCTGGAAGAATATGTTATTCCGCATAAGAAGACCAAAGCTTCAAAGGATCGTATTCAGCTAAAAAATGAAGATAACCTGGTGAAACCCGGATTATATGTTGCGGGCACGCTTTCGGGCTGCAGAAGTCAGTTTGCTATTGCCTGCGGAAGTGGTGCCAGTGTGGCCACCGATATTCTTTCAGGTTGGAGTGGGGAACATACCAAAGTGCACGACAAGTTAACTTAGAAGAAAATATCCGAGTACCATTAATGGTAGTGAAACAAACATGAGTACAATAAAGGTGCGATGTAGTTTTTTGAAAATCAGGGCGGTTTTAAGTTTTTTCCTGAAATTTAAATCAGGATGATTAGAAATCTGGTGCCTGATACATTTATCAGATACATTGGAGCTGGTAACCAATATTTCCTTCTGAAGAAATAATAAGGCACTGTTATCCAACAACCTGAAACCTACTGCAACAATGAAGAAAAACAGGGGGGATACGATTAGAAAAATTACGAAATTTTCATATAGTTCGTTCACCTGCGCAATTTATTGTTTTTTTTCAGACAATTCAATTACTTTTTCAATAATTCGATCGCCATTGTTTATCAATTTCTCAAAAGCATCTGTGCCGTATAACTGAGCCGCCATCGTGGCTTTCAGATATTTTTTCAATATATCTTTATAGCGGTAGACCCTGACATTAATATTCTCGCTTCTTCCAAACTGAAGAAAATCCCGAATCATTTCGTCGCTGATCTCAATTTCGTTGTTGAAATCTTCCCGGCTAAGGTCGTTATAGAAAGTTCGGTTCTTTTCAAGCTCATCAAAGATAAACCTGCTCATCATCCCGCTTTTATGCATTAGGATAATATTTTCCATTTCAGCATTGGTGTCGCGTCCTACAAAGACATCGGGAATAATTCCGCCGCCGCCGTAAACTACTTTTCCTTTGGGTGTTTCATATCTTAAAGAATCATCTACCGTTATGCTGTCTGAAGAATTAAATTCCCCGTTTTCATACCGGTGTACGTAATCTTTAAAATAAGATTCATTCCCGTTAGTATAGGGTTTTTGGATTGAACGGCCTGTAGGGGTGTAATAGCGAGCAATGGTTAGTCTAACAGCGCTGCCATCTCCAAGCTCCATCTCTCTTTGCACCAAACCTTTCCCGTATGATCTTCTTCCCACAATGGTGCCTACATCATTATCCTGTAGCGCCCCGGCAACAACTTCACTGGCCGAAGCTGAATTCTCATTAAGGATTACAAAAACTTCGGCATTCTCAAAAGCGCCTTCGCGACTGGCGTATGTTTCTTCTATCGCGCCGCTTTTATTTTTGGTGTAAAGAATTAACTTGTCGTCTTCCAGGAATTCATCAGCAATATTGATAGCTTCAGAAAGATAACCACCGGGATTATCCCGAAGATCAAGCGCAATTTTTGTCGCTCCTTGTTTTTTAAGGCTCTCCAGACTTTTTTTAAACTCTTTATAGGTGGTTTCAGCAAAACGATTAATCTTGACATAGCCCAGATTATCGGTAAGCATATAAGCGGCATCTACACTTTTAATAGGAACTCTGCCGCGCCTTACCCTAAAAGTTAAAAGATCTTCAATTCCTTTGCGGAATACTTTCAGGGTGACTTTAGAATTTTCTTCGCCTTTGAGATAACGGGTTAACGAATCGTTGCTGAAATCTTTATTGAATAATTGTTCATCATCCGCAAAAAGAATTCTGTCTCCACCCCTAATGCCTAATTTTTCACTTGGGCCACCTTCCAGGGCTTGAATCACCACGACGGTATCGTTTACATTGTAGAAACTCACGCCAATACCCACGAAATCTCCCTGCATACTTTCGGTCACATTGGCATATTCTGTTTGAGGAATATAAACCGAATGCGGATCGAGATTTTCCAGAATCTTGTTTACTGTAAGATCAACAATACTATCGGTATTCACATCATCAACGTATTCATAATCTATATAATCTATGAGTTTGTTGAGTTTTTCTTTTTTTGGATTGGAAGTAAATAAACCTTCGGAAGTGGAGGAAAAATTCAGCTTGGTCCCAAGAAAAATTCCGAGGGCACAGGCCAGCGCCAGTAACATAGGCGTATATATTTTATAGTTTCCCTTCAATCTTCCAGATCATTAATTTGTTCAAGTTCAACCCCTGCTTTACTTAAGAACTCCAGTCCTGAGTTGTCTTTGTAACCAACATGGTAAACCAGGCGTGTTATTCCCGACTGATGAATAAGCTTACTGCATTCTTTGCACGGAGACATTGTGATGTATAAAGTGGCACCCTGGCAGGATTGGGTAGAACCTGCTACTTTTAAAATAGCATTCGCTTCAGCGTGCAAAACGTACCATTTGGTGTATCCTTCTTCATCTTCACAATAGTTTTCAAAACCGCTGGGAGTACCGTTATAGCCATCAGAGATTATCATTCTATCTTTAACAATAAGTGCGCCAACCTGTTTGCGATTGCAGTGAGAAAGTTTGCTCCATTCCCGGGCTATTCTTAAATAAGCTTTATCGAATTTAAGTTGTTTTGTCTTATTCATAGTATAAAGGCTAATAACCGGTTGGGTTATAAAATATTGTGCGTATGATTAACCGGCTAATTTATTAAATAGCCAGAAAATTTTCCTGAAGTATTGGCAGAATTATTCCGATAACTATGGAAGAGACAACCAGCACCCAATCCCTTTTCGAAACCCGGAAAATATTCTGTGCAATAAAGCTAAGAATCATTACTCCCAGGACCACTATTAATTGTGCGGCTTCAATTCCAAGAGCGAATTCTATTAGTGGAAGAAAGAGGCTGTCGGTATTAGAGGCTACCATTTTAAAATAACTTGAAAATCCAAGGCCATGGATCAACCCGAAAAAAACTGTGGCGAAGTATAAGACACTTGCATTTTTATTGCGCTCTTTCCTTCCTGCGGTAAAAATATTATACACGGCTGTAAGAATAATTGTAATTGGGATCAAAAGTTCAACCCAGGCCGAATCTACTTTTACAATTCCGTACACCGAGAGAAACAGCGCCAGGGTATGACCAAGAGTGAAAAGAGTAACGAGCCAGATAATCTTTTTCCAGCTGGTTAAATTATAAGCCGCTACCAGTACTATTAAAAAAAGAATGTGATCGTAAGCTTGCCAGTCGAGAACATGTTCCAGACCAAGCCTGAAATACAGCCAAAATTGGGACATAATTATTGGGTTATAAAGTGTCCGAAAGTACAATATATTGTGAAAATGACAAAAGCTGCGAAAATGATAATGTTCTGAAAATAAGAGAAGTTATTTCTACAAATTTTCCAGGTTTAAAATCACATATTATAAATGCTTACAAGGGATATTGTGTCGGCTACGCCATGCACTATGATAAGTGGCCAGATTCTTTTACCATTCAGAATATATGCTATCCCGAAAATAAATCCGATACAGGCGGTTGCCAGCATTCCCGACAAGCCTTGCCAGCCGTGAATAAGTCCGAAGATCACTGAACTTACAATTAAGGCGACCCATATGGACCAGACGTTTCTACCCAGAATAAAATCTAAAGCCCCTATCAAAAATGCTCTAAATACTAATTCCTGCAAAAAAGCGGCGGTTGTCCAGACCAGGATCAGGGCAAGAATAAGTAAAGGCAGGTTCTGATTAAGAACCATAAGGTGTGAGATGGCCGGTTTGGTTCCTATTAAAGGTTGAATATAAAGGGAAAAAAGAACCAGGGATATAAAGGTGAGTACGGTAACCAGAATAGGTTGCCACCAGCTTTTTGGCTTTTTAAACCCGAGCTCTTTCCAGGACCAGTGAAGAGTCCATTTATTGAGGAGCATAATTGAGCTTACCAGAATAATATTGAATAGCGCTAACCAGAACCCCGGGCTTTTAGGTTGCAGACTGCTTTCAGGAAAATAATTATAAATAATAAAACTAAAGGCAAAATAAACAGCTAGTAAGATCATCAGGGAAAGCCCTAAAAGAACTTTCTTCTCTTCCTCAAATAAATCCTGAGCCCTTAAATAGGCCTTAATTTTTTTCATGACCAAAGTTCATTTATTCCCATTTCGATGGTAGTCGGGTTTTAACTCGCCCCATCTAAAATTAATGGCTAAAGTAATATTTCTTTCTTTCTATAAAAGTTTTAGTTCGGTTAGTTTTTTAGATGAGGTGTATCAGGCTTTTTAATTGGTAGTTTCCAGTTGGAAAATGGTGAAAGTTAGACTTTTAAATCTTTTACTTTAAGTATCTTTATTGTACGCAAATTAAGATATGGAAACTACCAGTTTTGATTTCTGGATGTTCGCAGCTGGTCTGGGAATATTTCTTTTTGGGATGCATCACCTTGAGGATGGTTTGAAGGGTTTAACCGGTAAGGCTTTTAGAAAACTGCTACAACAATTCACCAATAAAAGCTGGAAAGGGATTATTACAGGAACAGTGGTTACAGCCATTCTGCAAAGTAGCTCAATGGTCACCCTTTTAATATTGGCATTCCTTGGCGGGGGAATGATTGGCCTTAAAAATTCCCTGGGAGTAGTTTTAGGAGCAAACCTGGGTACTACTTTTACTGCCTGGATGGTGGCCGCTCTGGGTTTTAAAATGAATATCGCCGATTTTTCCTTTCCTTTCCTGGCCGTGGGGATTTTGAGTTACTTATTCTTTAACTCCAGACCGATTCTAAAAAGCCTCGGTGGTTTTTTAGTGGGCTTTGGTCTGCTTTTTCTCGGGTTGGATTATATGAAAGATTCTATAGAAAGCATCGCCAGCCAGGTAGATATGACTGAAATCGCTAATTATGGGCTCTGGGCTTTTCTTCTGTTTGGAATTGTTATTACCGCGATGCTTCAGTCCAGCTCTGCTTTAATTGTGATCATCCTAAGCGCACTTAACGCTCAGCTTATAGATATTTATCAAAGTGTTGCGATGGTAATAGGTGCTAATATTGGTACCACCGCTACCATGATTATTGGAGCTCTGGGAGGTACTGCTGATAAGAAAAGACTGGCCCTATCCCATGTGATCTTTAATGTGGTGGCCGGGACCTCAATTTTTTTCTTCATCAAGGAGCTGGTGGATTTCACCTATTATATTTTCAAGGTGGAAGACCCTTTAATGGAATTGGTTTTGCTGAATACCCTGCTTAATCTTTTTGGAATCCTTCTGTTTTTTCCGTTTCTGAAGCCTTTTACAAAATTTCTGAAGAGCCTTTTTAGAAAAGCGGTTCCGCAAGGGGAAACTTTATATGTCAAAAATATTCCTCCGGAAGTGCCGGATGTTGCGATAGATGCCCTGGATAAAGAGCTGCAACAGATATTTCTTTATACCGAAGAATTTATTCTTGAATGTTTTCATATTGGGGCTAAGGATAAAAATTCCGAATCACAGTGGAAAAAAATCTTTAGCAGTGCTACAAACCTTACCAGGAAATACGATAAAATAAAGCGTTTGGAGGATGAACTCACAGTTTATTATGCTCAGCTGCAGGAAAAAAACTTAAAAGTTGAAGAAGCCCGGCAACTTACTGCCAGTATGATGGGCTTGCGATCCATGATCTATGGAGCAAAAGATATCAAGGACGTGATGCACAACATCAGGTTTATCATGGATAGCGATGATGAGCTGGGGAATGAGATCCTTAAAATCTTACGAAACCAGGTTAGTTTGAGATTGCATGAAATTCGGAGTTTCCTAACCGAAACAGCTCAGGAGAGCGGAAATACTGATATCAATCCCCACCAGTGGATTAAAGAAAATGAAGTATTTTATGAGGACACCATTAGATATTTGTATTCTCATTTGGGGCATCGAAAAAAGAATGCTATTTCGGTTTCCACCTTAACTAACGTCATCAGGCAAACCCATTCCTCTCTGGACAATTTATGCAGTTCCATAATTTATTGGAAATTGGGGAAATACACTACTCTGGATGGTGCAGAAGCTGTACCGATCGAACCTGTAATTGAAGATCAGTCTAAATCTTAGTGCCTTTAAAGCTGGAAATTATTTATTTCTGTCTGATTTTCTAATCTTTGTCAACAAATTTTTAATATCCCGATTATTTCCATACAGGACCATTATATCCCCATGCTGTAAAATGGTTTGGGCTGAAGCTACCCCCTGTACGATAGATTTATTAATACGTGCTCCTATTTCATTTTT
>DATISX010000247.1:0-5740 GCA_035468275.1 Salegentibacter sp. | reverse complement strand
ACTTTAATAAAGGTATCCTGAAATACGTCTTCAGCTACGTCTTTATCAAATACTTTCGAATAAATAAAACTGTAAATTCGTTGTTGATGCCGGGAAATTAATTGGGAAAGTGCATTTTCATTTCCATCGAGATATTCACGTACGAGAATAGCATCGCTTACTTTAAGGTTCTCCATATTAGTTACTTTTGTTCAGGATGTTAGGGCAACCTGAGATTTAGGTTATTTAGTTTAAAAGTAACTTTATGCTATAGGCAGGATTATTTTTGTGGTTAAACCTTGAGGTCAAATATAGCAAGATAAATTTGACAATAACAAATAAAAGCTTAATATTTTAACATTACTATAAGAAATAAGGGGCTTTTTCCCCTGCTGCTTATTGAGTACATTTGCATTTCAAGACCATACAACTGAGCATGAATATTGACGTAGAGAAGGTTGACCCCAAGGAAAATATCATCATTAAAGGTGCAAAACTGCACAATCTTAAAAATATAAATGTAATTATCCCCCGGAATAAACTGGTGGTCATCACTGGCCTTTCAGGTTCTGGTAAATCCAGTCTCGCCTTCGATACGTTGTATGCTGAAGGTCAGCGCCGGTATGTAGAGAGTTTATCTTCCTATGCCCGGCAATTCCTGGGAAGACTCAATAAGCCTAAAGTTGATTATATAAAAGGAATAGCCCCGGCTATAGCTATTGAACAAAAGGTGAATTCTACCAACCCGCGTTCAACCGTCGGGACATCCACTGAAATTTATGATTACCTGAAACTTCTTTTTGCACGTATTGGGAAAACCTACTCGCCTGTTTCGGGGAAGGAAGTGAAAAAAGATACGGTTACCGATGTGGTGAACTATGTAAAGTCCTTTGCTGAAGGTGAAAAATTACTCCTACTCGCCCCTATTCATCTTGAAAACGGAAGATCTCTTGAAGAAAAAATAAAGGTCCTGGCCCAACAAGGTTATAGCAGAGTGAAAATAAAAGATGAAGTAAAACGCATCGACGAAGCCGATCTTAGCCATGCCAAAGCTTCTGAAACTTCGCTGGTTATTGACCGTATTATAACCAAAGATGAAGAGGATTTTTACAATCGGCTAGCTGATGCTACCGATGCCGCTTTTTTTGAAGGAAAAGGAGAATTATTTATTGAGAAATTAAGCGATAATGAGTTTCGGCATTTCAGCAACAAATTTGAACTCGATGGAATGAGTTTTCCCGAGCCTAATGTTCATCTTTTCAGTTTTAATAATCCTTACGGAGCTTGTCCTAAATGTGAAGGTTACGGAGATGTGATTGGTATCGACGAAGACCTTGTGATCCCCAACACCGGACTTTCTATTTATGAAAACGCAATCTTTCCATGGCGAGGGGATAGCATGAGCTGGTATCGGGATCAACTGGTGAATAATTCTCATAAATTCGATTTTCCAATTCATAAGCCCTGGTTTGAACTTACAGATGAACAAAAAGACCTGGTCTGGAACGGAAATCAATATTTTGAGGGGATCAATCAGTTTTTTGAATTTTTAGAGCGTAAGGCCTATAAAATTCAAAACAGGGTGATGTTAAGCCGATATCGCGGAAAAACCCGCTGTGGTACCTGCAAAGGTAAACGCCTGCGCCCCGAAGCTGAATATGTAAAGATAAGCGGTTACAGCATTACCGATCTTGTGGAGAAGCCTTTACACAAGGTAAGAGTATTTTTCGATGAGCTGGAACTAAATCAATACGATGCTCAAATTGGAAAAAGACTTTTAACCGAAATAAGAAACCGCCTGGATTTTCTTTCCCAGGTTGGCTTAGAGTATCTTACCCTTAATCGAAAATCCAATACCCTATCCGGGGGAGAATCTCAACGTATTAACCTGGCAACTTCACTGGGCAGCAGCCTTGTGGGATCTATGTATATTCTGGATGAACCTTCCATAGGTTTGCATCCAAAAGACACTGAAAGGCTGATTGGAGTTCTAAAAAATCTTCGCGATTTAGGCAACACGGTGATTGTTGTTGAGCACGATGAAGATATCATGAACGCCGCCGATGAAATTATAGATATTGGTCCCGAAGCAGGAACAAACGGCGGAGAGGTTGTTGCGGTTGGCAAAATGAAAGATATTCTGAAGTCTACTTCGCTTACTGCACAATATCTTAATGGAACTCAAAAAATTGAGCTCCCCGAAGAGCGTCGTAAATCCAAAAGAAACATAAAGATCACAGGTGCCAGGGAGAACAATCTAAAGAATATAGATGTTACCTTCCCACTAGGTGTTTTTACAGCCATAACTGGCGTTTCCGGAAGCGGAAAAAGTACTCTTGTCAAAAAGATCCTATATCCTGCTGCGCAAAAACAAATTGGGGGCTACGGAGAAAAAGCGGGTCAGTTTACAGCTATTGAAGGAGATTTTGAAAATCTGGGGAGCATAGAATTTGTAGATCAAAACCCTATTGGAAGAAGTTCCCGCTCAAACCCGGTAACTTATATTAAAGCTTACGATGATATTAGAAACCTATTTGCAAGTCAGAAACTTTCAAAAATAAGGGATTATACGCCTAAATATTTTTCATTTAATGTTGACGGAGGTCGTTGTGAAGTTTGTAAAGGAGAAGGAGAAGTAACTATCGAAATGCAGTTTATGGCCGATGTGCATTTGGAATGTGAAGCATGTAACGGTAAGCGTTTTAAAAAGGAAGTGCTGGAAGTCACCTTTGCCGA
Organism: Salegentibacter sp.; assembly: GCA_035468275.1. GTDB lineage: Bacteria > Bacteroidota > Bacteroidia > Flavobacteriales > Flavobacteriaceae > Salegentibacter. Next base: position 3,025 of record DATISX010000247.1, on the reverse strand, counting down.
TAAGAATATCGATGATGTTTTATGTATGACCATTGATGATGCGACCGAATTCTTCCATACCAATAAACAGGAGAAAATTGTAAAAAAATTACAGCCATTAAAAGATGTTGGCCTTGGGTATGTGCAGTTGGGACAAAGCTCCTCTACGCTATCTGGTGGGGAAGCCCAGCGTATTAAATTGGCTTCATTTCTGGTAAAAGGCAACACAAAAGAGAAAGCTCTTTTTATCTTTGACGAACCAACCACCGGTTTACATTTTCACGATATTAATAAGTTACTGAAATCATTCAATGCCCTGATTAAAAAAGGACATTCGGTAATCGTGATTGAACATAATATGGACTTGGTTAAATGCGCCGACCATGTTATTGACCTCGGCCCGGAGGGAGGAGAAAATGGAGGCCATCTCGTAGCCTACGGAACCCCGGAAGAAGTGGCTAAAAATAGGAATTCTTTCACGGCAAAATATCTTAAGGAGAAACTGTAATTGACGCTGGACTTGTAAGTTGCTGAATTTTAGATTTATAGGTTTTTGTTAGCGGACCAAAATCAGCAACCTATAGCCTCCCAGAACAGATTTCCAGACTTTGGCACGTAGTTTGTAACTTTTAAGTCGTAACCCAATTTTATCTAAAAGGGTTCCACAACTTAAAACCCTTACAAATGAAAAATATCGCCCTCATCTTCAGTCTGCTTTTCTTCGGAATCTCAGCCTCCCCCATGGAAGCTGCAGAGCTACGCAGAAATGCATATACCGATTCCTTCATCTTCATCGAAGACGGAGTGGAATTCGCGATTTATCCCAATGGAGAATTCGATTTCTACTTTAATCCTAATTTCAGAAGAGGGAATTCAGTAAATATTTCAAGCCCGAATATGAATATCAGTTATAACTCTGGTTATAATTACGATCCATATGTTCAATACGATGATTATGGCGCTGTTATTCAGATAGAAAATGTTCCTGTTTATTATGATTATTATGGAAGAATAATCCAGGCCGGGAATGTAATTATCGATTATAATCACAACGGAAGAGTGGTACGAGTTGGAAATTTACATATTTCATATAACAGGTATAACCAATTCGCTCATTTTTCAGGATACATAAACCATTATAACAGGCATTATGTTTACAGACCATGGCACAGCTATTACTCTCGCCCTCATAGTCATTTGAGTATTGTATTTAACAGGCCTTACAGAGCTTATTATCAACCCAACCGCTTAACATATATTCAGCATAATACCTATTATACCAATAATTATAACACCTACGTAAATAAGAATTTTTACCGTCCAGATCAGAAAGTAGTGTCTTATAATAATGGTAGAAGAACCGCTGATAAAAGAGATTTGCAAAAAATAAATACCCGTAGATCTAGCCAGGTAGTTTCTGATAATAATACCCGTAGAAGTGGTCAAAGCAATGCGAGAACCGCATCTTCGAATAGTGAAAAAGCGGTTATTTCCAGAAGACAATCAAGTAGTAATTCAGCCGGAAAAGCTACTCGTGTAAGTACCAATAGAGTTTCTGATACCAGAGCGGTAGAAACCCCAACAAGAACCCGGGCTAATACACAAGCCACAAGTGGCAGAACCCAGGCAACAAAGTCTCAGGCTACCTCAAATAGAAATGCAAGAATTCAGCAGAGTACCCAGAGAAAAGCTACTGCCCAAAGGCAAGCTGCTCCGCAAAGAAAAAGTAATGTAACCAGGTCTACCCCGACTAATAGAAACACAAGTGTAAGATCTACTGGGAGATCAAATACAAGAGTTCAAAGCAGTGCTCCGGCTTCAAGAAAACCGGCAGCTGTTAAAACTCAAAGGAATACAAGATCCAGTGCCGTGAGAGGAAAAACTTCTACAAGAAATAATACTTCGGCACGAAATATGAGTGGTAGAGGATAAAAGTTCATAATTTAATTTTTTTGGTTGGTTAGTTGGAAACCCCTTCGGACATCACAAGTGTCCTGGGGGTTTCTCTTTTTTATGAACTTTTTATTCTGAAATATCTTTCTATTAGCCCTCTTGTTTCCGAAGAGAATTTTAATTTATATGCGAAAAATAAATACAGTAAGCTTATCAGCAACGATTTGAGCGCAATATTAATAATAGGATGAAAAGGAAATTCCCAAAAATAAAAACCCACGCTAAAGCCAAGGGTAAATAATAGTACTAACCAGGTTTTGGATGCAAATGGAAGCAATCTGAATTTGGTATAAACCAGGTAGATCTTGGATGTATTGTAAATTCCAAAAGCCAGAAAGCTCGCCACCGCAGCCCCCTGAATTCCGTAAAGTGGAATGAAAATTATGTTTAGAACAAAGGCAAGAACAGCCAGAAAGACTCCCACTCCCAAAACAAGTCGATAGTAATCTGAATTAAAAAGAATGCTGTTATTATTTCCCAGGAAATTGTCGTAAAGCTTCACCAAAGAAATAAGCACAACTACCAGGATACTCAGTTCATATTCCTTTGGAATCAATTCGTACAACTGCTGCACGTTGGTGATGATAAGAATAAAGATCAATCCGCTTACTATAAGAAGATTTAACGAGCTTTTTTTATAAAGGCTTTCGAGACCTGTTTTATCTTTTAAATTCAGCATCTCGGCGGTCATTGGATGCGTGATCTGGTGCATTGCTTTCTGCGGCACTGCAATCACCGTAGCTATGTAAACCATAATTCCATAAATAGCCACATTTTCAATTGGCAGGTAATGTTCTATCATAACTTTGTCAAGGTCCAGCAGCACCATAGCAACCGAGGCTGCAATAAAAATAAGAGAAGTATATTTTAATACACTGGAAAGATTATGAGGAAATTTCAAACTAAACGTGGGCGTATACAACCTTAAAGCATAGACCGCCATTGTAACACTCCTAATTACAAAAACGAGCGCTACTCCATAAATGAACCAATGCACACTTAGAATCTCAAAATAAACCGCGAATAATAGTAAACTTATGCAAATTCTATGGAATACCTCTTTCATAACATTTCCGAAGACACTTCGGAAATG
>DATISX010000246.1:0-4567 GCA_035468275.1 Salegentibacter sp. | reverse complement strand
CCGCCGGCACTTGCAAATATTTTTTTCCACCTGGATTCCCTGTTTTTATCACGGTCCCGGATCCCGAAATTTCCCCTTATGAATTCACTTGTATATCGGTAAACTTCAGTTATTTCTTTGTCCAGTGCATGTAGGGCGACATATGCAACTTTAGGAGAAACATTTTTTACAAACATAGTTTCCCCTTCAGGTACCGCACCAACAAATCGCCGGTTAAGAAATTTTCCAAAGAGACCCAGAAATGGATAGAACATCAGGATACCCGCTGCATTGAGCATGGTGTTTAGTAAAACCAATTCCATTAGCGGATCTTTTACTCCAAAAATATAATAGGTAACATATACCAGCTGCTTAATAAAGAAGAAGACTATGGTGCCCGTAACAAGATTAAAGATCACGTGTGCCAACATAAGCCGCTTGGTATCGGCTGTGCCGCCAATAGAGATAAAGATTAGCGTGGTGGTAGTGCCTATATTGGCACCAATAACCATCGCCACACTCTGGTAGATATCTATAAGTTCAGCATTCAGTGCGCTCAGGATGATAACAATCATTGCAGAACTGGACTGTATAAGGGCGGTTATGATAATCCCAAGCAGCAAATATGCCCACAACCCGTACACAGAAAAAGTAGCCAGATCGATCTGGCCGGCAACATTCTCGATAGAGACTTTCATGTAATCCAACCCAAGGAAAAGCAATCCAAATCCTACCAATAAACCGCCGGTATTACGAAGATTAGGTCTGGAATCGAGGAAAAGGTAACTAAGGATCCCTACGGCAAGGAATGGAAATGAGAAATCGGCAATATCCATTTTAAATCCGAAGGTCGCTACGATCCAGGCGGTAAAGGTGGTACCCAGATTTGCTCCAAGCACGATCCCCACTGCATTTTTAAGAGCGATCATTCCCCCTCCAAGGAAAGCCAATGCTAACAGCGTGACCATGGTGCTGCTTTGCAGGATTGCGGTTACAACGGTGCCGGTGAGGATGCCTTTCCAGCTTTTGTTTGTGAACCGCTGCAGTAAATTTTTAAATGATCTGCCAGCCAGTGCTTTGATACTGTCCTCCAAGTGTCGCATCCCAAAAAGGAATATCCCAAGACCGGCGATAAACATCCAGAAGTCGAAATCTGTATTTTCCATTTCAGGGGATAAGGCTATATAAAGATAAGTTAAAAGGTTTGAAAGTTAAAGAGTTGGAAAGTTCAAAAAATTCAAAGTTCAAAGTTCAAAAAGTCAAAGTTCAAAGTTGAAAAGTTGAAAAGTTGGAAAGTTGGAAAGTTAGAAAGTTGGAAAGTTCGAAAGTTAGAAAGTTGGAAAGTTGAAAAGTTGGAAAGTAAAAAGTGAAAAAGTGAAAAAGCGAAGAGAACGTCACTCTGAATTTACCTGCCCGTTACTTTCAGAGTATAACATGAGGTAAATTTCAAACACTTTAGATGCATTGCGTAGAAGAAGTTGTTTAGATAGGAATGGAAGGAGGGAAAAGTCGTAAGTCAAAAAAAGACCTGCCAGGTTTTTAAACCTGGTAGGTTTTCTTCTTCACAAATATTCCGGACGAATCCGGGTTATATCAATATCTCTTACTTCAAAATTGCAATGTAACTTCATTAGAACAGTTCGCTGTACTGCCGGTTTCACAAATCTGATAAGTCAGTGATCCGCTACCTTTAATTCCTGTTACATCAGTATAGTTACCGGCGGTACTGGTAATTGTAATTACTTTTCCCCCATCGCGATAGATGTCTACCGTTCCTGAATAATTCCAGGAAAGATCTGCATGCCACACTCCCTTATTTTTATAACCTGTGGCGGTTAGGTTAATAACATCGGAGATTTCACATTCTGAATCATTTCGGGTATCACAATTCTTGCAGATTTCAGCAGCTCCTGGAAATACTAAGGCATCTGAATCATCGCAGTCTCCGCTTATAAGTGCGTATCCATTTTCCGGTTTTTCGCAAGCTGTAATATTTGTTGCAGAGCTATCTACTCCATAACCGTCATTATCAAAATCCTTATACCAGGTAAGCTGCTCACATGGTTCCGGAGTAAAAACTATTATAGGATCTGGGGATCCATCGGGATCTGAATTTACAAAAGTACCATCTGTAACCGGAGCCCCACTCAAAAGTATAACTCCCGCAGCGTGGGGGGAGGCCATTGATGTCCCACTCAAAGAAACATACATATCATTAGGATAAGTAGAGAGGACCATAACACCGGGGGCAGCATAATCTATGGGAGGATTCCCGTAATTAGAAAAATTTGCCCAATTATCAAACTCATCAATTGCTGAAACTGTAACTATATAATTACCATTTACCCTTGCCGGAGAATATAAATTTGCATCATTAGAATTGTTTCCAGCCGAAATGATAAACCATATCCCTTTTTCTGAAGCAGCAAATACAGCATCATCCACTGCCTGAGTCACAACACCACCTATACTCATGTTCACCACATCACCGGGATTAGCATGTGCAGCCACATAATCTACTCCGGCAATTATATCTGTCCACCATCCATATCCATTTTCACCTAAAACTTTAATTGGAATGACCGTAGCTCCCGGTGCCACACCAATTACACCAAAATCATTGTTTAATGCCGCTATGATTCCGGCTACATGGGTTCCATGACCATTATCGTCATCAAAGGGATGTTCTAAGTTATGAGGAGCAACTTCAGGAGCTCTGAAGCCTCGGCTTACACCAACATTTAGATCCGGATGGTCTATATCAATCCCCGAATCTATAATCCATGCTACCTTTTGTCCGGTATAATTTTCAACTCCTCCAACCCTCGTAATGCCATAGGGAATCTGTTGTTTGGTCAAATCTTCTTCATTCCCACAAGGCGGTTGGTTACCTTTACCGCAGGGTGGTGCCATTAATTCGTATCTATCCTTTTCTATATATTTAATTTCTTTATATTTTTTAAGCTCCTCTGCTTGTTCCGGTGCTAATTTTAAAACCGCCCCTTTAACTGTATGACTAAACACTTTTAAAATTTCAACGTTTTTAAATTTACTTTCTTTAAGAATTTCTTTTGTTTCGGTTACCATAGCGTCCTGAGATTTGGAATAATTAAAAGGAAATTTTTTTGCTATGTCATCAACAGCATTTTCGTGAAATACAATAATATATTTTACTTTTTCCTCATTAATATCCCTTATCTCCTCTCCTCCTTGTTCCAGACTTTCCTGACTACAGGAAATAAAAAGACTAAAAATTAATAGTAGCATTAATGCACTTGGTAAACCGGTAAACATCTGAATTTTCATAATAAATGGTTTTAATAATAGAATTATACAGTTTGCCGGTATAGGGATTGGCAAACAGGAAATGCTGTTAAAGCAATAGCTCGAAATGTATCTGTAGGGATTTAAGAATGTAGGGAACATCTCTTGAACATTTCCTTAACAGAAAATGGACAAAAGAATTATTTATATGTAATCTGCTTAAAGTTAAGCAACTGTAATTTATCTATCATTGTAAAAATCGGCCATATTATCAATTTAGAATGATAAATAAATTGGTTGTTTCTGGTTCTATAATGAGGGAGTATTCAATTTATATTAGGTGCTGAAACAACATTGCCATTATAGTCGAAACAGGAGTGAAGCTATTGCTAAAAACTCGGGTTTCAAAGGACCCCGTGGCCCTGCCTACCGCCAGGCAGGCCCCGAAAGGGAGCTTCTCAATCGCAAGATCTTCGGCTGTTAAAACTAACTTGAAAATGAAATAATAAAGGGAGGAATGAAATGTAAGAATTTTGTCAAAACGAAAAGACCTATCAGGTTTTTAAAACCTGATAGGTCTGCTTTATTCAAAAGTCTTGATTCTTGCCTCTTGCCTCTTGCCTCTTGATTCTAAGCTAAATGCTATTCATCTTTCTTCTTCCTTGTACCTTTCTTTTTCCTGTGTTTAAGAACTTCAGCTTCGCGGAAAAAGATGATCTCTTCGGCAATATTTGTGACAAGGTCTCCAATACGCTCGAGCTTTTTGATTACTGAAAATAACAGGAGATATTGCTCTATCAAAAGCGGATCTTTTTTCACGCCTTCAGCAATAATGCTAAAAGCGTTCATATTGATCTTGTTAAGGGTTTTATCTTTTTTGAAAACCTTCCTCGCCTTTTTGGTATCTGTACTTATATATGCACCCGTGATATCATCAAGCATGGAGAGTGCAGCGTTGAACATTTCTTTCACTTTCATCTCGTCCAGGAGATTTTGCGAAATGGGAGTATCTACCTCAACTATATAATTGGAGATGCCGTAAGCATGATCTCCCACTCTTTCAAGGTCAAAGTTGATCTTCCTTAAAGCAAGAACAAACCTAAGATCACCGGCTAAAGGATTGTGCAGGGCAATAAAACGCTCACAGTCCCGGTCTATTTTAAGATCAAGAGCATTTACACGATTCTCTGTGTGAAGTACTTCCTCTGCCAGATCACTGTCGTGGTTAAAAAACGAATCCCTGGCATTGCTCAATTGCTTCTTACAAAGTTCAAGCATCTCAATCCCGGATTGATTCAGGGCTTCCTTATGTTGGTCTAAACTT
>DATISX010000245.1:0-4409 GCA_035468275.1 Salegentibacter sp. | reverse complement strand
AGAATTCGGGACGAAAGGAAATTCGATTCGGTAGATGCTCTTAAGGTCGCGATGAAGCAGGATGAAGCTTTTGCCAAACAATACATCAGGGATAATTATGCTGGATAGATGGCTTTTTAAGCAGGTAGATAATTCGGCACTCATAGTTTTCAGAGTGTTTTTTGGTCTGCTTATAACCATTGAAGCCTGGGGCGCAATCTGGACGGGTTGGATAGAGCGCACCTTTATGGAACCTCAATTCACCTTCAATTTTATTGGTTTTGAATTTCTTCAGCCACTTCCCGGAAATGGGATGCTGTGGTATTATGGAGTGATGGGGCTTTTTGGAGTTTTTGTGATGCTGGGTTTTAAATACCGGCTTAGTATGTTCGCCTACGGAATAATGTGGGCCTCGGTATACCTGATGCAGAAATCCTCGTACAACAATCATTACTATTTGTTGATGCTGTTATGTATGATCTTCGTCTTTTTGCCGGCCCATCGCTATTTTTCTATTGACGCCTGGCGCAATAAAAAGATCAGGAGCATTTCCATGCCGCGCTGGGTGTGGCTTGTGATTGTGCTTCAGCTCTGGATCGTTTTTACCTACGCTTCAATTGCAAAAATGTATCCCGATTGGCTGGATGGTACGCTCCCGGCAATTTTAATGAAAAGCAAGGAGGACTACTGGCTGGTAGGCGATTTTCTTCAGCAGGGATGGGTTCGCTATGCTATTGCTTATTTTGGATTATTATTCGATTTGCTCATTATTCCTGCCTTGCTATGGAAAAAGACAAGGGTTCCGGCTTTCCTGGCCGCGGTTTTCTTTCATCTTTTCAACAGCTTTATTTTTCATATCGGGATTTTCCCATATTTATCCCTGGCTTTTAGTCTTTTCTTCTTTGCTTCTGAAAAGATAAACAAATGGTTTCTATTCCGCAGAAAACCTTATTATAACGGAGATGAGATCATAATTCCGAAATACAGAAATCTGATCGTTTTCCTTATTTCGGGTTGGTTTATTGTGCAGATTTCTTTGCCCTTGCGTCATTGGTTTTTTCAGGATAACGTGCTTTGGACTGAGGAAGGCCACCGGTTAAGCTGGCGCATGATGTTGCGTTCAAAAGGCGGAAGAAGCACCTTTAAAGTGGTGGAGAAAGGCACCTCAGACACCATTTATGTAAAAAAATCTGATTATCTCTCATCCAAACAATTGCGGGCAGTTAATTCTAAACCCGATATGCTTTGGCAGTTTGCGCAACGCTTAAAAGAAGATTATGCGAGCCGAGGCAAGGAAATTGAAGTTTATATTGATGCCCGGGTAAGAGTGAACGGCCGACCTGCACGACAGCTTATTGATCCTAAAGTTGATATGGCTGCAGAAAAATGGGATCATTTTAAACATAAAGACTGGATTTTACCTTCCAAATTAGACTAGAACTTTTCAGGGCTTTTGTTACATTTGCTGCTCTTAATCGGTAGAAACGAAGCTATGTTACAAGTCAATAATATCAGAGAGCACAAAGAGGATTATATCAAAGCGCTGGCAAAAAGAAATTTTGATGCTACAGTTGTTCTGGATCAGGTTTTAGAACTTGATGAAACCCGTAGAAATACTCAAAGCCGGCTTGATGATATTCTTGCAGAGTCTAACCGACTTTCAAAAGAAATCGGAAAAATGTTCAAAAATGGTGAGCATTATAAAGCTAATTTGATCAAAGAAAAGACCGGTAAACTAAAGGAGGATTCCAAAGAGCTTTCAGAAAAACTTAATTCTACTATTCAGGAATTGGAACAGTTGCTTTACACAATTCCGAATGTGCCACACGAGTCTGTACCTGCTGGAACATCTGAAGACGATAATGAAGAAGTTTTCAAAGAAGGTGAGATCCCTCAGCTTGAAAAGACAGCCCTTCCTCACTGGGAGCTGGCTAAAAAATATGACATTATAGATTTTGAACTAGGGAATAAGATTGCCGGAGCGGGTTTTCCTGTTTATAAAGGTAAAGGCGCAAAACTGCAACGCGCACTCATCACTTATTTTCTGGACAAAGCTACCGAAGCCGGCTATACCGAATTCCAGGTGCCATTAATGATAAACGAAGCCTCAGGCTATGGGACGGGACAATTGCCCGACAAAGAAGGGCAAATGTATCATATGGCAGAAGACGATCTCTATATGATCCCAACCGCTGAAGTGCCTATTACCAATATGTTTCGCGACAATCTTTTAACCGATAAGGATTTTCCTATTGCCTGCACCGGTTATACGCCCTGTTTTAGAAGAGAAGCCGGTTCGTACGGTGCTCATGTACGTGGCCTAAACCGCCTTCATCAGTTTGATAAAGTGGAAGTGGTGAGAATTGAAAAACCCGCAGATTCTTATGCAGCTTTGGATAAAATGGTAGATCACGTGAAAGAATTGCTTCGGGATCTGAAATTGCCTTACCGTATTTTGCGTTTATGCGGTGGAGACCTTGGGTTTACATCAGCTTTGACTTACGATTTTGAAGTTTTTTCAACCGCCCAGGATCGATGGCTGGAGATTAGTTCTGTTTCAAATTTTGAAACCTTCCAGGCCAATCGCTTAAAACTTCGGTATAAAAATAAAGAAGGTAAAAAAGAACTGGTCCACACGTTAAACGGAAGCGCTCTTGCCCTTCCTCGTGTTCTTGCCGGAATTTTAGAGAACTACCAAACCGAAAACGGAATTAAAATTCCTGAGGTGCTTATTCCCTATACCGGTTTTGATCTTATTGATTAAACTCCTGAAAATTACTTCGGAAGAAGTCAAATCCTTATCTTTACAAGATGCGGATTTTACTTTTTATAATCGCTTTTTCGTTCGGGGTGTTTGGATCAAATGCCCAGTCTGAAGAACTTGCGCGTAATTTTTTGGATCAGGGGGAATATGAAAAAGCCCTGAAAACCTACCAGCAATTAGCGAAAGAAAATCCTGGAAACCCGGTTTTTTTCTACGGAGTGATTTCCGCATACCAGCAGCTGGAGGATTTTGATACCGCCGAAGAATTACTACGTGAAAAGCTGGAGAATTCAGCTAATAATCCCAATTTGTTAATTGAGATCGGGCATAATTTCGAACTTAGAAAAGATACCGAAGAAGCCGAAAAATTCTACAGGGAAGCTTTGGATGCGATTGATGCGAGGCCAAATTATGCCTACGGAATCGCCCGGGGTTTTGAAAAATACAATTTACTGGATGAAGCCGCTGAAGCCTATGAAAAAGGGATGACGCTTAATACCGATCAAAACTTTCACCTTCAGTTAGCCCGTATCTATGGAGAACAGGGTAAAATTGAAATGATGTTTGAGAACTACCTCGGACTTATAGAAGAGAACCCAAATTTGTTTCCCGTGGCCAATCGTGAATTTGGAAGATATATTTCTGAAGATGCAAACGATGAAGCAAACCTGATTCTAAGAAGATTACTCCTGAAAAAACTTCAGGAAGACCCGCAGATTTTATATAATGAAATGCTTGCCTGGTTGTTTATCCAGCAAAAAGAATTTGATAAAGCCTTTGCTCAGCAGAAGGCAGTCTATCGCCGTGGGGAAGCAGGTTTACAGGATATTCTAAATCTTGCTGTTCTCGCTGCAAGGGCCGAGGATTCTCAGGCTGCAAAAGAGATTGTGGCCTATGCGATTGAAGAAGCACCTTCTGAAAATATTGTTTTGCAGGGAAAGAGATTTTTGCTTGATCTGGAGACCAGGGAGCCAACAATAAATTTCAGGGAAATAGAAAACCAATATCAGAAACTTTTCGAAGAATTCGGGCTCGATTTAAATACACTTGACCTTCAGTTGGATTATGCCCGTTTTCTGGCTTTCAAAGCGGGGGAGCGGGACAAAGCAATTGACCAGCTCAGAGAGCTTTCTGAAAAAACCAGTTCAGATTTTGATAAGGCAAGAGTTAAAATGCTTTTGGCCGATGTATTGGTGCTAGATGAAAAATTTAATGAAGCATTGATCTACTACTCCCAGGTTCAAAATCTTGTAAAAAACGATGCGATGTCACAACAGGCCCGCTTTAAAGTTGCCAAAACCAGTTATTTCAAGGGTGATTTTAAATGGGCAAAAACTCAGCTGGACGTGCTGAAATCTTCTACTTCTCAGTTGATCGCTAATGATGCGATGGAATTGAGTTTACTCATCGAAGACAACTCTATTGAAGATACAGCTCAGGTGGCTTTAAAAGAATACGCCCGGGCCGATCTTATGGCATTTCAGGAGAAAAACAGGGATGCTATTGTAAAACTTGATGAGATCCTTGCTAATCATAAAGGGGAGAAGATTGAAGATGAAGTCTTTTTAAAACAGGCGAAACTCTATGAAATTACCGGCGATTTCGAAAAGGCTGAATCTAATTACCTGGAGATTATCCGGCTTTATAACACAGATATTCTTGCCGA
>DATISX010000244.1:0-8507 GCA_035468275.1 Salegentibacter sp. | reverse complement strand
CGTCCTTTATACGATCGCGGACTTTTAGCAGAATACCCACCCGGATCTCCATTTAAGACACTTACTGGTTTAATAGCTTTACAAGAAGATGTTGTTTCCATCGAAGATCGATTTTATTGTAATAACGGATATTCTTATGGAAGAGGCAGTAGAATGGGATGTCATGCCCACACCAGTCCTTTAAATCTTATTCCCGGAGTTGCCCAATCCTGCAATGCATATTTTGCCCAGGTTTACCGAAAAACAATTGAAAAATTTCCTACTCCGCAGGAAGGAATGGATGTTTGGAGCAAACATTTAGAAAGTTTTGGTTTAGGACAATTTATGGGTAATGATTTAAGCACCGGAAGACGAGGAAAAATTCCAGACGCTGAATACTACAATTCTATTTATCCTAACCATAATTGGTATGCAACTGCGACCATATCCAATGCTATTGGCCAGGGAGAAGTATTGATGACTCCTATTCAATTAGCCAATATGACCGCCACAATCGCCAATCGAGGCTGGTATTATACGCCTCATGTTTTGAAAGAAATTGAAGGTGATCCAATTAAGGAAGAAAGGTTTACCGAAAAAAATCACACCACGATAGAACCTAGACATTTTGAACCGGTTATTGAAGGAATGCATGATGTATATAGAAATGGTACTGCCAGCACTCTTCGAATTCCAGATATTGAGATTGCAGGAAAAACCGGTACGGCAGAGAATTTTACCAAAATAGATGGAAAAAGAGTTCAGCTAACCGATCATTCGATTTTTGTGGCGTTTGCTCCCGTAGACAACCCCCAAATAGCAATCGCGGTATTTGTTGAAAACGGTTACTGGGGAAGCAGGTACGCGGGTCGCATTGCCAGTTTAATGGTAGAGCAATACATAAAAGGAGAAATCACCCGAACCGATATGGAAAAATGGATTCTGGAAAACAGCCTTGAAGATGAATATGCCAAACCGCTAAGTGGCGAACCTTTTATAATAAACCGATAAATGGCAAAAAGCATAACAGGTTACGACTGGATAACTATTCTTATTTTTCTGCTCCTTGTTATCTTTGGCTGGGCTAACATTTATTCGGCTTCCCTGGGAGTAAACACCGGAACCTTTTTTGATCTGAACCAGGTATACGGCAGGCAGGGTTTATGGATAGTACTTAGTTTTCTACTGGTCATTATAGTACTTTCCATCGAACCCAAATTCTATCAGCGGTTTTCAAGCGTTATTTACATAATTAGTCTCATAAGTCTGGCGGGGTTATTCGTTTTCGGGAAAACCATTGCCGGACAGACCGCATGGTATGTCATGGGTCCCGTCAGCCTTCAACCGGCCGAATTCGCTAAAGTCGCCACAGCGCTTGCAGTGGCCAAATATGTAAGTGGCATTCAGGTGAATTTAAATGAATTTGAACACCAGCTTAAGGTATTTGTGATCATAAGTTTACCAGTTTTCCTGGTTATGATGCAACCTGATGCCGGAAGTGCCATGGTTTATTTTGCTTTTATTTTTCCACTTTACAGGGAGGGTTTGCATTTTGCATATCTCTTACTTGGGTTTTTCGCAGCAATTCTTTTTGTTGCTACCCTGGCTTTTGGAATTCCCTGGGTTATTGGAGGTATTTTAGTAATCGGACTCTTAATGTTTCTTAAAGACAGAAAGAAAAGACCTAACATACTCAAATATATCTTTTTGATGGTGGTAGCGGCCGGCTTTTCACTTTCAGTTAATTATGTTTTCGAAAATGTTTTTAAACAACATCACCGGGACCGGTTCAATATTGTTTTAGGAAAAGAGGTTGATGCTAAAGGAATTGGTTATAACACCAACCAAAGTGAGATTGCTATCGGAAGTGGTGGCTGGCTTGGGAAAGGCTGGACCGAAGGTACTCAAACCAAAGGTCATTTTGTTCCCGAGCAACATACCGATTATATTTTCAGTACAGTTGGAGAAGAATGGGGTTTTCTGGGAAGCAGCTTTGTGATTATCCTGTTTATTATGCTTTTAATCAGGTTACTTTATCTCGCCGAGCGACAGCGTTCCCAGTTTACCCGGGTTTATGGTTATAGTTTAATCGGAATAATCTTTATGCACTTTCTGGTCAATATAGGAATGGTGATAGGAATATTCCCTACCGTTGGGATTCCTCTCCCCTTTTTCAGCTATGGTGGTTCGGGACTTTGGGCTTTCACCATTCTCCTATTCATCTTCATAAAACTGGATGCCGAAAGGATCTCCTACAATTAATTACAGCGTTCAGCCAGAAGCAATAAGGCCGCTACCAGTAAAATTATAAAGGGATAGATATATTTACGTTTCATAATTATCACAAATTAAAAATGCCCCGGAAATCCGGAGCATTTGTTAAGTTTTAAAGCCTTGAATTAATCGTCAAGCCTGGCCACTTTATTCCTTCTCATTTTATCTACCTTAAGATCAGAAAGAACATTAAGAGCTTCCTCAATATAGATATCTTTACTGAGACTGGTATGCCAGCGTTCTCTTTTTTCTCTTAAAATAGTATCGCTTGTGAAGAGCTCCTCTTCAAAAGGAAGTGAAGTATAAGTGAGGTCTGTCGCATATTCATTTAAAGAATCAAAACGTTTAGCCACTCTTTTATTTTCCTCTGCATCCATACTGTATGTGGTAATATTGAGTGAATGCACATTGTTATCGCTTTGTTCCTTTATCCATCTCGCGTTATCCTCTATCAACTTTAACTGCTCGTTTTCACTCATTCGCTTCTTGCTGTTTTCAATAGTTTCCTCAAGATTAGCATAACCATCCCAAAGGTCATAATCTGCAGCTTCTATCTTATCCCAGGGTAATGGGTTTTCCATATCTTTTTCACCGATATCTACAAAGCTGTAACGGTCTGGAACTACTACGTCGCTTTTTACTCCTTCCAATTGGGTAGATCCTCCATTAACTCTGTAGAATTTCTGCGTAGTCAATTTAAGCGCTCCCATATCCCCATAATCGCTGTTTCTTAACCAACGGTTGAGATCTATTACATTTTGAACAGTTCCTTTTCCGTAGGTTTGTTTACTTCCAATAATTACAGCACGCTCATAATCCTGCATAGCAGCCGCCAGAATCTCTGAAGCAGATGCAGACAGTTCGTTCACTAAAATTACCAGGGGCCCATCCCATAATACAGAGGGATCTTTATCCTGTAGTATCTCCTGTTTTTGTCCGCTCGATTTCACCTGAACTATAGGTCCTTTTTCTATAAATAATCCGGCGATATCCACGACTGTTTTCAGGGAACCACCTCCATTATTTCTCAGGTCTAATACAAGCCCTTCCATACCTTCTTTCTTAAGACGGACAACATCTTTTTCAATGTCAGATGCCGCATTTCTTTCAGCATAATTTTCCATATCAAAATAGAATTTCGGCAGATTGATTACTCCAAAATTCTTTCCGTCTTTCTTAACCATGGAAGTTTTGGCATAAGTTTCCTCGATTTCCACTACATCCCTGGTTAGCGTTATATTCTCTATGGTACCCATTAATTTCTTTCTAACCGTTAAGGTTACTTTAGAATCTTTTGGGCCCTTAATAAGTTGAACGGCATCATCCAGGCGCATTCCAACAATGCTCACTGCTTCATCTTCATCTTCCTGCTTCACTTTTAGGATAACATCCCCTTCGCTAAGCTCATCACTTCTCCAGGCAGGGCCACCGGAAATTACTTCCATTATGGTAATATTGTCACTTTTTTTCTGGAGACGGGCTCCAATACCTTCCAGCTTTCCAGACATAGCCATATCGAACCTGTCTTTATCCTGAGGCGCAAAATAGAACGTATGCGGATCAAATTCTTCTACGATCGCATTGATGTACACTGAAAAATAATCTTTTCGTTCAAGATCGTCGGTAAAGTCGTAGTATTCCTCAAGGGAGTTCAGAGTAACTTCCCGGGATTCCTTTTCGAGCTCTTCATCAGATTTTATTGTATAATCAGAATCGTTCTCTTTCTTTTGTTCTTCCTCTTCTTTTTTATCGTGGTAAGTGATTAGGGTAGAAAACTTCAGTTGCTTTCTCCATCTCTCTTTCATTTCCTCTTCGGAATCTACATAATCCATCTCATCAAAACTCGTATTGAGCTCTTCCTCCTTAGTGAAATCGAAAGGAGAATCAAGGATTTCCCTGTAAATATCCTGAGACTCTGAAGAGCGTTGCATTAAACGTTGGTAGGTAAGGTCAAAGAAGCTTATGTCTTTATTCTTGATATGGTCATCAATTAGTTCTTCATGCTCGCTGAATTCCTCAATATCATCGGCATAGAAAAACCGCTTGGATCCATCAAGATTTCTTAGGTAGTCTTTATAAACTCCCATTGAAAATTCGTCGTTCACATCTTTAGCGTCATAGTGACCCTGATTAAGAACATAGGTAATAAGGTCTATTAAAACTTTATCTTTATCGGGGTCATCAAAACTTTTTGTGGTAAAGCTACAGGAAGCTACTGCCATTAAAAGCAGTACTACCAGAATTTTAAGGTTCCTTTTCATAAATCGCATAAATTTCATCATAATGGCTTAGCAAAGTACATTAAAAATTGTGCCAATAAGTGGCATCAACACTAATAATTTGTTAAACTACTAAGATAGGCTTTCCTTAGGAAATTACTATTTTAGCCATAATAATTTTCAAATACATGGATAAAGAAAAACCATTGATCCTGGTTACCAATGACGATGGAATTACAGCTCCCGGAATTAGAGCCTTAATAGAGGTAATGAAAGAACTGGGAGACGTTATCGTGGTGGCTCCCGATAGCCCCCAAAGCGGAATGGGCCACGCCATAACAATTAGCGATACTCTTTTTTGCGAACCGGTTACCATTAAAGAAAACTACAAACATAAAGAATACAGCTGTTCAGGAACACCAGCCGATTGTGTAAAGATCGCAACTCAGGAAATTCTACACCGCAAACCCGATCTTTGTGTTAGCGGAATTAATCACGGTTCCAATTCTTCGATAAATGTAATCTACTCCGGCACCATGAGCGCCGCGGTAGAAGCAGGAATTGAAGGGATTCCGGCAATAGGATTTTCCCTTCTGGATTATTCCCTAACCGCCGATTTTGAGCCTTCCAGGAAATTTGTAAAAGCTATTACCCGAAAAGTTTTAAAACACGGTCTACCAAAAGGGGTAGTGCTTAATGTAAATCTACCTAAACTTCCGGTAAAAGAAATTAAAGGTATCAAGGTGTGTCGGCAGGCCAATGCCCATTGGGAAGAAGAATTCGACAAAAGAACAAATCCACAGGGTCGCGATTATTACTGGCTCACCGGAAAATTCGTGAACAAGGATAAAGGTGAAGACACCGATGAATGGGCCTTAGCCAACGGATTTGTTTCAGTAGTACCGGTTCAGTTCGATCTTACCGCGCATCATTTTATGGATGATCTTAATAATTGGGAACTCAATGATTAAGCAAAACATTTTTATAGGATTTCTTGTTGGATTGGCGTTCAATATTGGTGGTATTCTGCTTTATATTCTAATGTTTTCAGAATATGGAATAGATCGAACTATTGAAGATGCCATCATTTACGATTATATCGGCAAGATCATAGCCCTGGGGGCAATCCTCAATTTTCTTCCATTTTTTGTATTTCTGAAAAAGAAGCAGTACTATCATGCCAGGGGTGTTCTACTTGCAACCATAGTTGCTGCAGTAGCCATCGCAATTTCAAAAATCTTTTAAATGAAATATTACCTCATTGCCGGCGAAGCTTCGGGCGATCTCCACGCCTCCAACCTGATGAAAGCGCTGAAAGAAAAAGATCCCAATGCCGAATTCCGGTTTTGGGGTGGCGATCTTATGGAGGAACAAGGAGGAGATTTGGTAATGCATTATCGGGAGCTGGCATTCATGGGTTTTGCTGAAGTAATAGCCAATTTAAAGACTATTCTGCGTAATATTAATTTCTGCAAAGAAGACATCAGTCAATTCCAGCCAGATGTTATCATCTTTGTAGATTATCCCGGTTTTAATATGCGGATTGCAAAGTGGGCAAAAGAAGAGGGTTTCAGAACCCATTATTATATATCTCCTCAAATTTGGGCCTGGAAAGAAAATCGCATCAAAGCAATTAAAAGGGATATCGACCAGATGTACGTGATCCTTCCTTTTGAAAAACAATTTTACGAAGAGAAACATAATTTCCCGGTTCACTTTGTAGGCCATCCTCTAATTGATGCGATCCTTGACCAAAATCTTGTAGATCCCGAAAAGTTTAAAAAAGAACACCAGCTAAATGACAAACCAATAATTGCACTTCTTCCCGGAAGTCGAAAACAGGAGATTACCAAAATGCTGGAAATTATGTTAAGCATAACCCCTGATTTTCCGGATTACCAATTCATAATCGCCGGTGCTCCAAGTCAGGATGTAGACTTCTATCAGGGTTTCATAAAAAAGAATCAGGTTAAACTTGTAATGAACAAGACTTATGAAATACTAAGTCTGTCTCATGCCGCGTTAGTAACATCGGGAACGGCGACTCTGGAAACAGCTCTTTTTAAAGTTCCGGAGGTGGTATGTTATAAAGGAAGCTTCATTTCTTACCATATCGCCAAACAAATTGTAAAACTAGATTATATATCCCTGGTGAACTTAATTATGGAACGGGAAGTTGTAACGGAATTAATTCAGAGAAAATTCAACAAAAATTCCCTGAAAAGAGAACTCACAAAGATTCTGGAAGACAACCGAAGAACAAAGATTTTCGAGGATTATTACCTTCTGGAACAGAAATTAGGCGGGAAGGGCGCCAGCAAAAAGACCGCTGAATTAATTTTTGATACTATCAATAAAAGCTAAAATGAAATTTCGGTTAAAATTCTTAATTATTTTAATCTCAGGAATTTTTCTTACCTCCTGCGGCGCTTCGCGTTCAAAAGTAATTACCACCAAAACCGAAACCGGAACCCGAATTGAACCTGCTAATAAACAGGTGCATAATATTATTTCACATGCCATAGAATTTGAAGGCACCCGATACAAATACGGCGGCACCACCAAAAGAGGCATGGATTGCTCCGGCCTCATCTACACCTCATTTCTAAAGGAAGACATCCCTATGCCTCGCACCTCGCGGGATCTTTCGCTCAAAGGGCGCAGGCTTTACCTAAAGGAAGTTTCTCCCGGAGATCTTCTGTTTTTCGAAACCAATAAAAAGAAACCGGTGATTAATCACGTAGGCCTTGTGGTAGAAGTAGATAACGAAATCAAATTCATCCATTCTTCCACTTCCCGGGGCGTGATTATCTCATCTCTCGAGGAAAATTATTGGAAGAGTAATTTTGTGATGGCACGGCGCGTTTTGTAATTTTTTCTTAACTTAAAATCTCTTTTCCCCAAATCGCTTTTATAAATAAGCGATGCGATTTCTGAATTTTACATTTATAAAACTAAGCCTTAGCTTTCTCCCGGGTATTTTAGCAGGGTTCTTCCTGAATATTCCTTTAGAATACCTTTTCCTCGTTATAGGTGGATTATTTCTGACTTTTTTGATTTTATATTTTCGGGCGAGGAGACAACTTTTCCCCGATATTTACTTCGGAATTCTTGTTTTTATAACCACATTCAGCCTCGGAATATTAACTGCAAGCCTTCATAAACCCGCCAATAATCCGAAGCATTATATCAATGCTGAAGTTTCTTCGGCAAATACCTTCCTTCAGGCTCGCATCGCCGAAAAATTAAAACCCACAGCCTACAATAATCGCTACCTAATAAAAGCCGAAGCTTTCAGAATTGATGAGAAAAATACCGTGGCAGAAGGAAAAATTTTGCTTAGTACCGGGAGAAATTCAGTTGAATTCCAGGTAGGCGATGTGATCCTACTCCCCTACGAGAAAGCATCAGATATAAATTCTCCGCTTAATCCCTATCAGTTTGACTATAGAAATTACATGGAAAAACAGGCGGTGCTAAAACAGCTTAGGCTTAATTCAGAAGAGATCCTGAAGATTAGTGTGAACTCATCTCCAATCAGTTTCGCTGAAAATTTAAGAGAACGAATCATCAAAAAATTAAGGAACACCAGTTTTTCAGAAGAGGAATTGAGTATAATTCAGGCGTTACTTTTGGGGCAGCGCAGGGATATTTCCAGAGAGATTTATGACCAATATGCTGCAGCCGGAGCGGTGCATATTCTTGCGGTGTCAGGACTGCATGTGGGAATCATTCTTTTAATCCTCAATTTTCTTTTAAAACCCCTGGAAAGCCTAAAGCACGGGAGATTTATTAAAACACTTCTGCTTCTATTACTCATGTGGGGATTCGCGCTTCTGGCCGGACTTTCCCCATCGGTAGTTCGGGCGGTGAGTATGTTCTCTTTTGTGGCCATTGGAAGGCAACTTAAACGCAAAAGCAGCGTAATGAACAGTCTGTTCGTTTCGCTTTTTGTCTTACTAGTGATTAACCCATATTTTATTTTCCAGGTTGGTTTTCAGCTGAGTTATCTGGCAGTTTTCAGTATTGTGGCTT
>DATISX010000243.1:0-4261 GCA_035468275.1 Salegentibacter sp. | reverse complement strand
GATATTGATTTAAACGAAGCTTTTCCAAATTTTTACCGCTACGATGAAAACCGAAAGATTAATATAAATGATACCCTCCGCGATGCTACCGGATGGGAAGCTTATACTACAGCTGATGATGCTCTGAATGTTATGGAGGGTTATGCGCTTAATTTTGGTGAATCTAGCGCTGCGCTTACCGTTTCATTAACAGGAGAAGTGAATAATGAAGATTACAGCCGGGTTTTAGAAAACAATCAAGGGGAATACACAAAAGGCTTTCACCTCGTGGGGAATCCCTATCCCTCGCCTATTGATTGGGAAGCTGGGGGCTGGACCAAAACAAATATCGATGACCAGATACATTTCTTCACCGCGGGCACTGAATATCGTTATACCGGGACTTACGAATCTTTTGTAAACGGCGTTGCCCAGAACGGAGGTAGTGCCAGCAGCATTATTCCTTCCATGCAAGGTTTCTTTGTGAAAGTCAGCAATTCTGCTGCTACAGGGAACTTGGGCATCACTAATTCGGTAAGGGTAGAGAATTTTACACAGGAATTTTACAGGAATCAAGCTCCCGCACCCAAACCCTTAATAAGACTAAACGCAGGCTTTAAAGGAGAAGGTAATAAAGACGGAATGGTTATTTATTTCGAAAACCTGGCGACTAGCGATTTTGATAGTCAGCTGGACGCGCATAAACTGATGAATACCGATGTAAATGTTCCCAACCTATATAGTTTGACTTCAAATGGGGAGGAACTTTCCATAAATGCCATGAACCAACCTGAGACGGGAGTTGGTATTCCGCTGGGATTTAAGACTGAACGATCAGGAACTTTGAGTATCAGTCTTCAGGATCTGGAAAATCTGCCTTTTGATTTTGCTGTATTTCTGAAGGACAAGGAAAAAAATCGCATCACAGATTTACGCAAACAAGCTTACAGCTTTGAAGGGAAAAAAGGGACAACGAATTCCAGGTTTGAACTGGTTTTTAGCGAGGAACCTTTTCAGAAAATTGAAGATCTGGAAGGGGAGTTTTTTAGTGTAAGAAGTGATGATGGGATAATGAAAGTTGATCTTAAACTTGAGGAAAAAGAAGAAGGAATCCTCAGGCTGAGTACGGTAACCGGGCAGTTATTGGAAAGCAAGGCAGGTCGCGGGAAAGAACAGGTGAATTTTAATGGAATAAGCAGCTCAGGGATTTATTTTGTGATCCTTGAAAAGGACGGGAAACGTTACACCAAAAAAGTTTTAATCAGGAAATAAGGCTATGAGAAAGACTAAGCTAAGAAATATCGGATTTTTGATGGGGATATTGGTAGTTGGTGTTTTTCAGCAGCTAAGCGCCCAGGAGAATCCGCCTGTTCCTATTGAGGTTGAAGTGCGGACTTCCCAGAACCTTAATTTTGGTTCTTTTGTGGCCGGAACTGCCGGTGGGAACGTGACGGTTAGTGATAACAGCAATAGAACTGTAGATGGTGATATTTTTGAATTGAATTTTGGTCAGAATACTTCTGCCGCCTTATTCGATGTGTACGCCAATCCGGGCACTATTATTCAGATTCAGGATAGCAGTCCATATACTCTGGAAAATCAGGAAACAGGCGCGGAAATCAAGCTTTTTATCGATAGTTATAGCACCGGGCAGCGTACTTTTGTGACTCAGGCCGCAAATGCCGAAACTCCTAACGAAGTTTTTGTGGGTGGCACTTTACAAATTCCTGCTGATAACTCCGGAATGCTTCCCGGAATCTATAATGGCACCTTCACCCTAACTTTTATTCATCAATAAGCTAAAATTATAGATGTATAAAATTACTTCGGAAATTATTTTAAAATCGCTGCTGAGTTTCCGTCTTCAGATTTTCTTTTTTCTTTTGTTCTCTTCAGTATTAAGCGCGCAGGAAACTTTTCCGGAATACGATGAATTAAATGTAGAGATGAGCGTGCCAAGGCTTGGAACGGTTGAAATCCCCATCGCTATCAAGGGGCAGGATGCCTATTTACCGGTGCAGGAATTATTCGATTTTCTGAAGATAAAAAATGAAGTAACTGCTGAAGGGATTTCCGGTTTTATCGTTCATCCGGATTCTATATACAGCATCAATTTTCAGGAACAAATTATTCGGTTTAAAGGAGAGGAATACGAGTTAATGTCTTCAGATTTTATAGAAACTCCGATGGGGAATTATCTGAAGTCGGATTATTTCGGAGATGTCTTCGGACTCGACACCCAGTTTTCCTTTCGAAGTCTTTCCGTAGAATTGGATACCGAGCTGGAATTACCGGTGATCAAAGAAATGCGTCTCAAAAAGATGCGGGAGAGCCTGAACCGGATGCGCGGGGTGGTAGAACCCGATACCACAATTGCCAGGAGATATCCGTTTTTCAAACCAGGAACCCTGGACTGGGGCGTGGTGACTACCCAACAGAGTGATTTTGAAAATGATAACCGACTTAGTCTTGGGTTGGGAACTATGTTCCTTGGGGGTGAAACCAATTTAATGCTAAACTATTCCTCAAGAGTGCCTTTTAATTCCCGGAACCAATTTTACCAGTGGAGGTATGTAAATAATGAAAGCAGGTTGTTCAAACAGGTTAGTGTGGGGCGAATTTTTACAAGAGCTACTTCATCGCTGTTTGCGCCTGTTAGCGGAGTGCAGGTGAGCAACAGTCCAATGCAAAACCGCAGGTCTTTTGGAACCTACCTTTTGAACGATTATACCGATCCGCGTTGGACGGTGGAGCTTTATGTAAACAATGTACTTATTGATTTCACCCAGGCTGATGCTTCAGGCTTCTATTCTTTTGAAGTGCCGCTGATGTATGGGAATACTGCGGTAAGTCTTCGTTTTTACGGTCCCTGGGGAGAAGAACGGGTGGAGGAACGGGTGATCAATATCCCGTATAATTTTGTTCCGAAGAACGAGGTGGAATATACGCTTAGTGCAGGGGTTGTAGAGAATGAAGAATGGCAGCGTTTTTCCCGTTTCAACCTCAACTACGGAATCAGTAACGGAATAACCCTGGGTGGTGGGGTGGAATACCTCTCGGATGTGACCAGTGGTGAGGTGATGCCCTTTGTGAATTCTTCGGTGCGAATCGCTTCGGGACTATTGTTCTCGGGGGAATATATGTATGGCGTGAAAGGAGAGGGGGTGCTGAGTTATCGCTCTCCCCAAAACCTGCAGGTAGATCTGAATTACATAAAATATGATGAAAACCAGACGGCGATAAACTTCAACTACCTGGAAGAAAGAAAGATAAGTTTGTCGACGCCTATCAGGGGGAATAATTTTTCGATGTTCGGGAGGTTCAGCCTCAATCAGATCATCATGCCCACCACCGAATTCACCACCGCACAAATGTTGCTTTCGGGAGCAGTATTTGGGGTGAGCACCAATTTTACCACTTACGGCATCTATAACGATAGGGTAAAAAAGCCAACCATTTACAGCTCGCTTTCCCAAACCTACAGACTGCCGAACCGCTTTTTGTTCTCGCCACAAGTACAGTACGATTATAGTCGGTCGCAATTCAATAACCTTATTCTCGAGCTGGAACGCCCCATCTTTGAACGTGGGTTCCTGAACCTGGCTTATGAAAATAATTTTCTTCGGGACGCCCATATCTTTGAGGTCGGTTTCCGTTATGCACTGGACTTTGCTCAAACCTCACTTACCTCGAGGATTGGAAACAGGAATACTTCCTTTGTACAGTCGGCCCGGGGTAGTATGATGTTGGACGATAACACAGGACATATCCTAACCAGTAACCGCAGCGCAATGTCTAAGGCAGGCTTGACGATAATTCCGTTTCTGGATTATAACGGAAACGGGAAAAGAGATCCTATGGAGCCGGGAGTTCCCGGGATGGAGTTAAAGAACCGCAGCGGAAGGCTTAGCTATCATGAAAACGAAACCATACTTAGGATCCGTGATCTGCAGCCTTATATAGATATGGTGATCGAGATCGACCCAGTTAGTCTTGATAATATCGCCTGGAAGATTTCTAATCCGAAGATCAAGGTGCACACCGTGCCTAATCATTTCCAGGAAATCCATGTACCGGTAGAGGTTATGGGAGAAGTAGGAGGAATGGTCTATGTTGATGATAATGGTTTGCGTGGACAGGGTAGGATAATTGTAAACATTTTTGATGAAGACGGAAATAAAGCCGCCAGGATTCTCAGCGAAGGCGATGGTTATTTCACCTACCTGGGCCTCAAACCCGGAAAATACACCGCAGAAATAGACCGGGAACAACTTGAAAACCT
>DATISX010000242.1:0-5866 GCA_035468275.1 Salegentibacter sp. | reverse complement strand
ATTATACCGCTAGTGAAGACGATAACGTGCTGGTACAGGGAGTTTCCGGTGATAAATACGGACTTGGTTTTTTCGGATTAGCCTACTATGAGGAAAATAGCGATAAACTGAAATTGATTGGAGTAGATGGAGGGGAAGGTTGTCTTGAGCCTTCAACTGAAACTGTTAGCAACGGAACTTATGCGCCGCTATCCAGACCATTATTCCTCTATGTAAACAGTTCTGCTGTTCAGGATAATCCAAAAGTTATTGACTTTGTGGAGTTCTACCTGGAAGAAGTTTCCGGCCTTTTGAAAGATGTTGGTTATGTGCCTTTAACCGATGAAGAATACAAAAGAGAACAGGAAAAGTTCAGGGATTTTGTTGAAAATAATAAATTAGAAGAATAATCACTGAATTAAGAGGCTGTCTAAAAAGTCTGATAATATTATGTCACATCGAGAGGAGTCGAGATGTTCACATTATAAACACCTTTTTAGACAACCTGTTTTCATCTAAGACCTAATAAGACCCATCTATGCGGAAATTCAAAGAGGTTTTAATAGAAAAGACGCTTCTCACAAGTGCTCTGATCACCATTTTGGTTACCCTGGGAATCATCCTGGTGCTCTCGGTAGAGGCAGTTAACTTCTTTCGGGAAGTATCCATTGTAGATTTCCTTACTGATACTCAGTGGACACCACTTTTTACCGATAAGCATTTTGGAATCATGCCTTTGCTTTCGGGTACATTATTAACCTCATTTATTGCAATAGCATTTGCGGTACCTGTTGGACTTACTATCAGTATCTATATAAGTGAATATGCCCCAAAAAGTTTCAGAAAGACCATTAAACCGGCATTGGAATTACTGGCGGCAGTACCAACCGTAGTTTACGGGTTTTTCGCTTTAACGGTGGTTACTCCGTTTTTGCAAAGCTTTATTCCCGGTTTATCGGGCTTCAACTCCCTCTCAGCCGGTTTGGTAATGGGGATCATGATCATTCCATTTATCTCTTCCCTGAGTGAGGATGCCCTGCATGCGGTTCCTAATTCTCTTCGGGAAGCGGCGTACGGGATGGGTTCAACAAAACTTCAGAATGCATTTAGGGTGCTTGTTCCTGCAGCATCTTCAGGAATAATTGTATCGATAATTCTTGCAATTTCAAGGGCAATTGGAGAAACCATGATCGTGGCCATTGCCGCAGGACAACAACCCCGGTTGACTATGGATCCTACCGTTCCCGTAGAAACCATTACTGCATATATCGTTCAGGTTAGCCTGGGGGATGTAGAACACGGCAGTCTGGAGTATCGAACTATTTTCGCGGCAGGGATCACCCTGTTTATTTTCACCTTCCTGCTCAATACTATAAGCTATAGGATCAGGAAAAAATTCCGGGAGAAATATGAATAATATCAAATCCAACCGACTCAAAGACCAGATATTCAAGGTTTGGGGCATCGCATGTACCCTTCTTGGGCTGGTTTTACTTGCCATCTTTATAGGTTCTATAATTGTTGATGGTGTACAGCGAATAGACTGGGACTTTATTACCGGCCTTCCATCCCGAAATGCCGAAACGGCGGGGATATTTACGGCGCTTATGGGTAGTGTCTGGGTTCTGGTATTAACTACTCTAATTGCCCTGCCCCTGGGAATAGCGGCTGCTATCTATCTTGAGGAATACGCCAGAAAAGGAAAGCTTGCATCCCTGTTAGAAGTAAATATTTCCAATCTTGCCGGTGTGC
This sequence comes from Salegentibacter sp., assembly GCA_035468275.1. Taxonomy (GTDB): domain Bacteria; phylum Bacteroidota; class Bacteroidia; order Flavobacteriales; family Flavobacteriaceae; genus Salegentibacter. The sequence goes on along the minus strand of DATISX010000242.1, from coordinate 4,135 downwards.
CCTCAATTATTTACGGCTTGCTGGGACTCGAAATATTCGTACGGGTATTGGAAATGGGCTCCAGTGTGCTGGCCGGTAGTTTTACCCTTGCTTTACTCATCCTGCCTATTGTTATAGTTTCCACCAGGGAAGCGATAAAAGCGGTGCCCAAGTCGGTGAGGGATGGCTCCTTTGCTTTGGGTGCTTCCAAATGGCAAACCGTTTCCCGGCAATTACTGCCGGCCTCCTTTGGAGGAATATTAACCGGGGTTATCCTGGCGCTTTCCAGGGCAGTGGGTGAAACCGCGCCTTTAATTGTTATCGGAGCCCTGGCATATGTGCCTTTTGCTCCTGAGTCGCCTATGGATGAGTTTTCGGTCTTGCCAATTCAGATCTTTAACTGGATTTCAAGACCACAGGCAGGCTTTGAAGTGAATGCCGCTGCGGCGATTATAATTTTATTATTAATAACTTTCATCATGAATGGGATCGCTGTTTATTTCAGAAATAAATGGCAGAAAAAATTAGGATAATGACCGAACAAGCTAAAGATAAGATTGTCGATAAATCTCTTAAACGCGTGCATAAGCTGGAAGCTAAAGGAGTGAAGGTCTTTTATGACAACTTCGAAGCGATTAAAGGCATAGATATGCAAATTAAAGCCAATAAGGTTACCGCCTTTATAGGCCCTTCCGGCTGCGGAAAATCTACTTTCCTCAGGCTTTTTAACAGGATGAACGATTATGTGGACGGCTTCAGAATGGAAGGAGAAATTCTGATAGATGGCAAGAACATCTATAAAAAGAAAGTGAATGTAGAGCAACTTCGGAAACAGGTAGGAATGGTTTTTCAGAAACCCAATCCTTTCCCGAAATCTATTTATGAGAATGTAGCCTACGGCCTTAAAATTCAAGGGATAAAGGATAAAAAATTCCTGAAGGAAAAAGTGGAGGAGTCCCTGAAACAGGTGGCCCTGTGGGATGAGGTAAAAGACGATCTTAACAAATCGGCTAATGCACTTTCGGGTGGACAGCAACAAAGACTTTGTATTGCCCGTACTTTGGCGGTGGAACCTTCTATAATTTTGATGGATGAACCTACCTCTGCGCTCGATCCGCTTTCAACAGCCAAGATCGAGGAACTCATCTACGAGCTGAAACAGAAATATACTATTGTGATCGTAACCCACAATATGCAACAGGCAGGAAGAATAAGCGATTACACCGCATTTTTCTATCTTGGGGAATTAATTGAGTACGATAAATCAAAAAAACTCTTTACAAATCCCGAAAAAAAGCAAACAGAGAATTATATTACAGGTAGGTTCGGATAAAAAACACGTATTATGATAAGTTTAGATCAACATAAGGAAGCTTTAAATCAGGCGGGGCTTGAGATGCTTCAGCTTTGTCACAAACAACTGGAGAACGCCCGGGAAGCCTTTTTTACTCATGACAGCGAATTAGCTGAAGAGGTTGTTCATACCGAAAACAGGGTAAACGCCCTCGATCTTAGAATAGACCGGGATTGCGAGCGCTTCATTGCCCTTCATAATCCGGTAGCCAGCGACCTTAGATTCGCCCTGGCCCTGCGAAAGATCAATTTCGACCTCGAAAGAGTAGGAGACCACGCTTATGGAATCTCCAGATATATTGTTGAACTTGATACCCCCATAGAAAAAGAATTAATCGAAAAGATGCGGGTGGAAGAGATGTTCAACGAGGCGCTTTCTATGCTGGAAGATATCACCGATTCTTATGAAGAGGTAGATACCAAAATGGCCAGAAAGGTGTTTAAGAAAGATAAAACCCTCAACCAGATCAATATGGATGCCTTCGGAATTATTTCTGAAGAAGTACAAAAAGATCCCAGGCTTATCAACCAGTACCTGCTGCTGTTTTCGGTGATCAAAAAACTGGAACGTATAGGAGACCTCATTACCAACATCGCCGAAGAGATTATCTTTTACAGCGAAGCCGAGGTGATGAAACACCGCAAGAAGAAAAAAGTACGTCGTAGTAAAGACTAATAATCTAAAATTTTCAGGACAATTTTATATTTAAAACCGACAGGCCATCCTGTCGGTTTTTTCGTTTTTGGAATGAATGCTACATCTGGCGCAGTCGTAGGAAAAAAGTTATCGATTCCCGGAAAAATTTACTTTCCCCTTTTTCATATGACAAATGTCATCTTTGATGTTTCTGGGTTTTCTTAACTTGAATGGATCTAAACCGAAAAATTATGGAGTGCAATGAATATGCTAACCAGGTGGCTGAATTCTCCTGGGAGATTAGGGAACAAAGCCTTGAGATCCTGGAAAGAATTCCTGAGGGCTTTATGAATTGGCGACTGAACAATACCGCGATGAGCTTTGTCCATATCGCAAAACATCTTGTTAAGGTAGATGAGCTCTTCCTGGAAATGCTGAAATCCGGAGACAAAACTTATAAATGGCATCTTGGTTCGGAGGAACCTCATTACAAAGTAGATAAAGCCGAATTTGAAGAGGTTAAACTGCGCCTTAAAAACCTTCAAAAAGAACGCCACGCCCTTATCCAGGCCATGGATGAAAATACCCTAAACGAGAAAGTTACCGGAGAACTCGGGGAACAAAGCAGTATCTGGTGGTTTATAATGCAAAAACTTCTGGAACACGAGATCTACCATCGCGGGCAAATAGCTGCCTATCTCAAAGTTATTCAGGGTGAGCGTTTGTAAAGTTTACCAGACCCTGTAGTATTTCTGTTTGTCCCCATCTGTTTAGACCTGCTTCCTTTATGTTATGCTTTAGCCTGACTAACTAAACTTAATAATTATGATACTAAAGGATGCAACACAGATCAACAGAAGAGAATTTCTGGAACAATTTAGCCTGGGATTAGGTGCTTTGAGCGCCACAATGTTTTTTCCTTTTCCTCTAATGGCGGGAGTGAATAAACTGCCCAAAACCAATAGTCCCCAGGATATTCTGGTTCTTGGCGCGGGTCTGGCAGGTCTTGCCGCTGCCTGGGAACTGGATAAAGCAGGGCATAAGGTCACCGTCCTCGAAGCCCGCAACCGTCCCGGTGGCAGGGTTTCTACCGTCAGGGATCCTTTTCCCGAAGGCTTATATGCTGAAGAAGGCGCTGTGGGATTTTCTTCTACTTATACGCAATCTTTGAAGTATATTGAAGAACTGGGCCTGGAACGTATTCCTTTCCCGATGCCTGAAAAAGCGGTGGTCTATTATTTCAATGGTAAAAGACTGGAAGTTAAGCCCGGAGAAACCGCCGACTGGCCTTACGAGCTTACCGGGGAGGAAAAAAACCTGGATCCATTTGGGCTGGTTTTAAAATATATTATAGAACCTCTGCCTGAGGAGATTATCAACTCAGATGCCTGGGATCAACCGCCACTTATTGACCTCGATGAGATCTCGCTCTATGATTATATGAAACAACAGGGCGCCAGCGAAGGTGCCATCAAGCTGATCCAGAATACGCAGTGGTTTGCCTCAGAACCCAAAGAAACCTCCGGACTTTCCATGGCTGTTTCTGATTTCGGACTCTTTATGAGCGGTACTTCCTTTTTTGTGCTGAATGGAGGAAATGATAAACTGCCCGTTACCATGGCAGAGAAACTTGGGGACAAGATCAAATATAACAGCAGGGTGACCAAACTTCGTGAGGCTGATAATTTTGCCTTTGTTGAGGTGGAAAACACGGGGGGTAATACCGAATATCAGGCTGATTATGTGATCTGTACCATTCCGGCGGCCGTGCTTGCCGGCATTCCTTTTGAGCCTGCTTTGCCTTCCCTTAAAGCCGAAGCCCTTAAGGAATTACCTGTACTCGAGGTTACCCGAAGCTTTTTCCAGACCGATAAAGCCTTCTGGCTGAAGAATGATCTTTCCGGTACAGCTTTCACCGACCTTCCGGTGAAACAAATAACCCCTTACACTATGTCACAAAACCCCGCCGAAAACCCGGGGATACTGGAAAGTTATTCGATGGGAAAAGAGGCAAAAGCTCACGGACAAATGGAGAAACAAGAACTGGAAGACAAATTCCTTCCTGAAATGAAAAAGATCTTCCCTGAAATTGAAGCTCATCATAAGAAAACCTATATAAAGGCTTGGGGAGAAGATCCCTATGCTCTTGGTGGTCCAAGTTTCCCG
>DATISX010000241.1:0-7695 GCA_035468275.1 Salegentibacter sp. | reverse complement strand
GTTACGTTACTTCCCATCGCATTGGTTGAAAGGTAAAATACGTTTCCGTATCCCCCGGAACCTATTACTACGGCGTGAGCACTGTGTCTTTCTATTTCCCCAGTAACCAGGTCACGTGCGATTATACCTCTTGCTTTTCCGTCTACAATTACAAGATCCAGCATTTCATGACGGGTGTAAGATTTGATCTTACCACGGTTTATCTGGCGGTTCATTGCAGAATAGGCTCCTAAAAGCAATTGCTGACCCGTTTGCCCTTTTGCATAAAAAGTACGGGATACCAATACCCCTCCAAAAGAGCGGTTGTCAAGTAAACCTCCATATTCACGTGCAAAGGGAACTCCCTGTGCAACACACTGGTCTATTATATTTCCTGAAACTTCGGCAAGGCGATATACATTGGATTCGCGCGAACGATAATCTCCACCTTTTATAGTATCATAGAATAAGCGGTAATCTGAATCTCCGTCACCCTGATAATTCTTTGCGGCATTTATTCCTCCCTGGGCGGCAATAGAGTGCGCCCTTCTTGGAGAATCCTGGTAGCAAAAAGTCTTAACATTATAACCAAGCTCGGCCAATGTTGCGGCAGCGCTACCTCCGGCAAGACCTGTTCCTATTACTATAACATCAATATTACGTTTGTTTGCCGGGTTAACCAGGTTGATATTATTCTTATGGTTTTTCCACTTGTCTTCAAGTGGTCCTGCCGGTATTTTTGATTCTAAAACTGACATAAATCTTCCGTATTAAACGTTATTAAAATAGTGATACAGGGCTATAAATATAAAGCCTAACGGAATAAGAATAGCGTAAGCCACTGTAAAACCTCTTAAGCCTTTAGCATACTTATTCGCCCATCCCATTGACTGGAAAGAAGACGAAAACCCGTGATACAGGTGAAGGCTTAACAGGATAAAAGATAAAACATATAATCCTGTTCTTATCGGGGACTCAAATTTAGCCACCGTTTCGTGGTAATATCTCGTTGGGTCTTCAGGATGAGACTCTACGTATTTGTGCACAATTTCAGGAATCCAGAAATCATAAAAGTGAAGTCCTAAGAAAGCTAAAACTACCAGCCCCGTATAGATCATATTTCTGGACATCCAGCTGGAGTTGGCACTTCCATTAAAACGCACATAATTTATTGGTCTGGCACTTCGGTTTCTGGCTTCAAGAACTATTCCCAGAACAAAGTGCAGGATTACTCCAAAGATCAGGATAGGCTGTAATAAAAACTGAACAAGAAAATTGGTTCCCATAAAATGGGAGATCTCATTGAAGATTTCAGCGCTTAAAACAGAAGTGAAATTTATTATGAAATGCTGGAGTAAAAAGAGAACAAGAAAAAGTCCCGATAAGGCCATAGCAACTTTTCTTGCTATTGAAGAATTAAGTATTCCACCCATTAGTTAAGTTATTTTATGAAGATTTTAACAACAAAAATACATTTTGAATTACTTACTCACAAACTTTCATTGCCAATTCAGTATCAATTTAGAATAAATTCAAAGAAGGTTTTTACCAGGCTCCCTTTTTCTTCGGAAACCCCTTGAAAACTGAGCCACCGTCAACATTTTCTTTTTGCAAAAGCTTAACGTAGGTTCGCTATAAATTTTAGTAATTTCAAGTAATAATTCAAGCTAACCTAATTCCGAACGAATGGAATTTATAGACTACTACAAATTACTGGAATTGAACAAATCGGCATCACAGGCTGAAATTAAAAAGGCCTACCGCAAACTTGCCAGGAAATACCATCCTGATCTTAATCCAAATGACAAGGAAGCTCAGAAAAAATTTCAGCAATTAAATGAGGCAAATGAAGTGCTAAGCGATCCCGAAAAACGCAAAAAATACGATCAACATGGCAAAGACTGGCAACACGCTGACCAATTTGAAGAAGCCCGCAGACAGCAACAAGCTTCAGGGGGAAGAAGCTATGGCAGCGGTTTTGAAGGTTTTGGAGGTGGTAGACAGGGAGGGCAATCTTATTCCGGTAATTTTGATGAAGATACTTTCTCAGATTTCTTCGAACAGATGTTTGGCAGTAATGCCCGAGCCCATGGCTCTGGCAGGGAAAGGCATTTTAAAGGACAGGATTATAATGCCGAATTGGAATTAAATCTCAGCGATGTTTATACCAGCCAGAAACAAACCCTTACCATCAATGGCAAAAACATCAGGTTAACTGTTCCCGCCGGGGTCGAGAACGGGCAAACCATTAAAATTAAAGGACACGGTGGTCCCGGCGTTCAAGGTGGACCAAGGGGCGATCTTTATATTACTTTTAAGATCATCAATAACACAACTTTTAAAAGAGAAAAAGAGAACCTTTACAGCACCGTAAACATCAGCCTATACACTGCGATTCTTGGCGGTGAGATTACCGTAGATACTTTTGGCGGAAAGGTGAAGCTCAAGGTAAAGCCAGAAACACAATCGGGCACCAGGGTAAAACTTAAAGGGAAAGGTTTTCCGAAGTACAAAAAAGAAAATCAATTTGGAGACCTGTACGTCACTTACAATGTAGAAATGCCTACCAACCTCAGCGAGAAAGAAAAAGAACTCTTCAGGGAACTGCAAAAACTACGCTCATGAATTTAGAAGATCTAATACCTACCGAAGAAATTTGCATCCGCTATAAAGTGGAGCAAACCTTTATAAGCTCGCTTTCCCAAAGTGGCCTGATAAGAATTATTACTGTTGAAAAAACCGAGTATGTTCCCAGTGATGAAATATCAGAATTTGAAAGATTACGTCGCCTTCATTATGAACTGGATATTAACTTGGAAGGTCTGGAGGCAATTCAGCATTTATTGAGACAGGTCGAAAAATTACAAAAGCAAAACCGCAAATTGAAAAATCGATTAGGCTTATATGAATGAATAGAAATGGATTCTTGCTATTTCTTTTTACTCTCTTAGATATTGATAACTTTGTAATTCTTAATTCATGACGCTGCACGCGTCTCAACAAAACTCATTATGAGATACGAACAAATAGACAAGAGTCTTTTTATAAAAAACCGTAAGAATTTTACTGAAAAAATGAAAGCTTCCAGTCTGGGGGTTTTCAATGCAAATGATATTTATCCCATTGGCGCCGACAGTACGATGCCGTTTCAGCAAAACCGCGACCTTTTTTACCTTAGCGGCGTAGATCAGGAAGAAGCTATTTTAGTCTTGTTTCCAGATGCACCAAAACCGGAGCACAGGGAAATGCTTTTCTTGACTGAAACCAATCCGCATATCGCTGTTTGGGAGGGCGAAAAACTCACCAAAGACAAGGCTTTTGAAGTTAGCGGAATAAAAACCGTGTACTGGCTTCAGGAGTTTGAAAAGATCTTTTTTGAAGTGATGTCGCAGTGCGACACTATCTATTTCAATACAAACGAGCATTACCGGGCAAATGTTCAAACGGAAACCCGGGATGAGCGTTTCATCAAAAAAACCAAAGAGAAATATCCGGCCCACCAGGTAGCGAAAAGCAATCCTATTTTACAGAGATTGCGCTCAGTAAAAGATCCTATTGAGTTGGATCTTATGCAGAAAGCTTGTGATATCACCGAAAAATCTTTCCGCAGAGCTTTAAAATTCACCAAACCGGGAGTTTGGGAACACGAGATCGAGGCCGAATACTGGCACGAAATGATTCGGAACCGCTCCAGGGGATTCGCATACACGCCAATTATCGCCAGCGGAAACAACGCCAATGTTTTACACTACACTGAAAACAATCAGCAATGTAAAGCCGGAGATCTTATTTTGATCGATACCGGAGCGGAATATGCCAATTATTCCAGTGATATGACCAGAACAATTCCGGTTTCAGGGAAATATTCTGAAAGGCAGAAAGAGGTTTACAACGCAGTAAACCGTGTAAAAAAAGAAGCTACAAAATGGTTAGTGCCGGGAACTATCTGGGCTGAATATCATAAGGAAGTTGGTAAATTAATGACTTCAGAATTACTGGATCTGGGGCTTTTGGATAAGGCCGATGTGCAAAACGAAGATCCTAACTGGCCGGCCTATAAAAAGTATTTTATGCATGGTACCGCGCATAATATCGGGCTCGACACCCATGATTATGGAATTCTTACTGAACCGATGAAAGCCAACCAGGTGTTCACCGTAGAACCGGGAATTTACCTGCCCGATGAAGGTTTCGGAATAAGACTGGAAGATGATGTGGTGATTCAGAAAAATGGAGAACCCTTTAACCTGATGCGCAACATTCCAATAGAAATCGAAGAAATTGAGGAGATAATGAACTCATAATTCTTTCGTCAGGAAATTTATAATTTTAAAGCCACGACAGCACAATTTATATTGTGAACTCGTGGTTTTTCGTTTTAATCCTGCATCGAAAACCTACTTATGGAAATCAATTATAAAAATACCAGCATACAATTTTCTACCAAAGGAACAGGAAACCCCCTGGTTCTTCTTCATGGTTTTCTCGAGTCTTCAGATATCTGGGAAGATTTTCAGAAAAGTGTTTCCGAAAAGAGACAGGTTGTTTGCATAGATCTTCCGGGGCACGGAAGGTCGGGTTGCATAGATCAGGTTCATACTATGAGAGATATGGCCCAGGCTGTAAAAGCGGTTTTAGACGAATTGAATATTGATAGGGCTTTTCTCGCCGGCCACTCTATGGGTGGCTATGTAAATTTGGAATTTCAGAATATTTTTCCTACCATACCTACCGGATTGGCACTAATAAATTCCACCCCGAAAGCAGATTCGGAAGAACGCAGAATAATTCGCGACAGGGCTACAGAACTTGTGTTTAAAAACAAAAGAGCTTTTGTGAATATGGCGATCTCCAATTTATTAACACCGGAGAACAATAAAAGGTTCAAACCACAGGTAGACGAATTGAAGCATAGAGCTCTTAATTTTCCGAAGGAAGGAATAATTGCGGCGCTTCAGGGGATGAAAGTACGTGCTGACCATAGCCAGTTGCTTGAATCTGTTAAATTTCCCAAATATATTATTGCGGGAGAAAAAGATCCTATTATGGGCTATAATGAAATTAAAAAGGTTGCAAGCACCTGCAAAACCGGGTTTTTTAGCTATCCCGGTGGGCATCTGGCATTTATAGAAAACAAAAAAGGTCTAATGAATTTTATGCATTTCATCGATTAATTTAACCTTTTTGTCGAAAGTTTAACTTTTTTTTATAATTTCGTTTTCATAGGAAATAGAAAATCAACCCTTTATGAAGAATAGTAACCCTAACCTATTTTCGTTCGGAAAGGTTTTTTGCAGCATTTTCGGACATAAGCTAAGAGTATCTAAAAACGTAACCGATCACATTCATGAATATAGATGTTCAAAATGTGGAATGGAAATGACCGATACTGCAAATGGCTTTCTGGCCCGATTAACTCCAAAATTCAAGGAAACCAACGATTACGTGTCTAAAATCCACAGAAGGCGAAAAGGACGATTATTTGCGAAAGTCTCTTAAGCTTCGCTCCCTTTTTTTTGACTTTTATCTTCCATAGAATTCCAGCCGCGGGCAATTAATGGAATCTTGGTGTTTGCACGGGTAATTAAGTGCATCCCTTCGCTTTTCTCAGTCATATGACCGATTACTGTTAGATTAGGATTTGCTTTTATCTTCTCATAATCTTCCTGGGAAACCGTAAAAAGCAATTCATAATCTTCTCCGCCGCTTAGAGCGATAGTTGTGCTGTCTATTTCAAATTCCTCACAAACTGCTATCACAGCAGGATCCAGCGGTATTTTATCTTCGTATAGATTTGCTCCTACCTGGGAATTCCTGCAGAGATGAATGACTTCAGAAGAGAGTCCGTCTGAAATATCTATCATCGAAGTTGGTTTAACTCCCAGTTCTTTAAGCAGTGGCGGAATATCTTTCCGGGCTTCGGGTTTAAGTTGGCGTTCAATGAGGTAAGTATATTGATCAAGATCTGGTTGAGCATTGGGATTGGCCTTAAAAACCTGCTTTTCCCTTTCGAGAACCTGTAAGCCCATATAAGCAGCACCCAAATCGCCGGAAACCACCAAAAGATCGTTAGGTTTAGCTCCACTTCGTAAAACCACGTCTTCTTTTTCAGCAAAACCAAGGGCGGTTATGCTAATTAAAAGTCCGGAGGTGGATGAAGTGGTGTCCCCCCCAACCACATCAATATTATAAAGTTTTGCTGCCAGTTCTATTCCGGCGTAAAGCTCCTCAAGAGCCTCCACCGGAAACCGGTTTGAAACCGCAATAGAAACTGTTATTTGCGTTGCCGTGGCATTCATCGCGTAGACATCAGAGGCATTTACCATTACGGCTTTATAACCAAGATGCTTCAGAGGCATGTAGGCAAGGTCAAAATGCACCCCTTCCACAAGTAAATCGGTTGTGACTATAGTGTATTTATTTTCAAAATTAAGCACCGCGGCATCATCGCCTATGGCTTTTATCGTGGAAGTTAATTTTGGAGAAAAACTCCGGGTAAGATGTTCTATTAAACCAAACTCTCCTAATTCTGAAAGGTTTGTCTTCATTCCCTGACTATCATCAAACATATAGTAAAATTTTAATCTGCAAAATAAACGAATATAATTCAACTAAAGGCATAAACATCTAACATAATAAGATAAATGAGCTTTTCAAAAGATATTGATTATCAGCCAAATAGATAAATCATCTTTCTGAAATCCCTTATTAGCAAGGCTTATCTAAACATTCTTAAAACATATGCCTGCTCTATGGTAGAACGTCTGTTTTGTAGTATATTTGTCCACAATTTAGAATTAATCTTGTTAAGCTATGATAAAAGTTAGCGAAGGTGCTAAAAAGAAGATTGCCGCTCTAATGAGCGAAGAGGGTTTTGACAGTGTTCAGGACTTTGTTCGGGTTGGGGTAAAAAGCGGTGGCTGTTCAGGTTTATCTTACGAATTGAATTTCGATAAGCAAAAAGCCGAAGAGGATAAACTTTTTGAAGACAATGATATAAAGATCGTGGTTGACAAGCGTAGCGTGCTGTATCTGGCCGGAACAATTCTCGAATATTCCGGCGGACTTAATGGCAAGGGATTTGTATTTAATAACCCCAACGCGCAACGCACCTGCGGATGTGGGGAGAGTTTTTCCCTTTAGAGATTCAAAATTTAATGTTTAAAATTTAAGATTGTGGGTACAATAAAACAATTTGAGGATTTAGAAATTTGGCAAAGCGCCAGAGAAATCTGTCAAATCGTTTTTGAGATGCGAGAAAAAACAAACTTAAAATCAGATTACAGGTTATATGATCAAATTAACGGATCCTCCGGTTCAGTTATGGATAATATAGCCGAAGGCTTTGAAAGAAATGGAAATCGTGAGTTTATTCAATTTCTATCGATTGCCAAATCCTCTCGCGGAGAAACTCGCTCCCAACTTTACAGGATTGTAGATAGAGGCTACATAAATGAAGATGTTTTTGAGAATTATAAAAACAAAATTATTTCGCTTAGCAAGCAAATTAGTGGTTTCATCAAATATTTGCAAAAAAGTGAATTGAAAGGAACAAAATTTAAAAACCTGGATTCTTGAATCTTGAATTTTAAATTTTAAACCTTGAATTAATAATATTGAAATGGCATATACTGAAGACGATTTAAAAAAAGAGCTCGAAACAAAGGAATATGAGTATGGATTTTATACCGATATAGAATCTGATACTTTTCCTGT
>DATISX010000240.1:0-5492 GCA_035468275.1 Salegentibacter sp. | reverse complement strand
AACTTATATTTGCTCCTGCTGGAAGATCTATAACACATGAGGGAAGCTATTATAAGAACAATTTCAGGATTATTGTATATATCCATTCTGGTAGCTTCTATCCTTCATGATGATCTCGTTTTTATAAGTCTTTTCTATCTTTTAGGACTTGTTTGCCTGATAGAAATGCAGAAACTTCTGCATCTTAGAAGTTATGCGCTTTATGCCGTTCAGGCTCTTCTATTTTATCTCTTCAGTTATTTAAAATTCAATCAGGACGCAACTGTCCTTTTGCTTTTCATCACGATTTTCGTGAATTTATTTCTGGTAAAAGACCTTATGATAGTCCAAAAGATTCCGGTCTTTGAGAAAAAGAAGTATATTATAATTATTTTCTACCTGATCTCATCAGTTATATTCTTAACCCTTCTTCCCACTATTCATGGGGTGTTTATCCCAAAGTTAGTAGTTGGTATCTTCATTTTAATTTGGACAAACGATACTTTTGCGTATATTATAGGTAAGAATTTTGGTCGAAAGAAGCTTTTCGAGCGGATTTCACCAAAGAAAACCATAGAAGGTTTCCTGGGCGGATTGATTTTTAGCGCCATAGCCAGTTTTTTTATTTTTTATTATACCCAATTTCTAACTTTCCCCATCTGGCTTGGGATGGCCATCATCCTTAGTATTTTTGGGACTCTGGGAGATTTAATTCAATCGAAATTCAAAAGACAGGCGGGCGTAAAAGACAGTGGAAAATTAATGCCCGGCCACGGAGGATTGTTTGACAGGTTAGATAGTATTATCTTTGCCAGCCCATTTGTGTACGCTTACCTATACCTATTAAATTATGTTTCATAAAGAAGGATATAAAATAATGGTCATTACTGCAATAATCCTTATTGCAATAAATGTCGTTTCATATAGTTTTATTAACAGGTACTGGATCCAGTTTTCAGTCCTGGTGATTTCCATTTTACTGTTTTTATTAATTGTTCAGTTTTTCAGAAATCCTAAACGAAGTACCCAGCCTAACGATGCGCATATTGTTGCGCCGGTAGACGGAAAAGTTGTTGCCATTGAGGAGGTTTTTGAAAAGGAATATTTTAATGAAAAAAGACTGCAGATCTCCATTTTTATGTCGCCCCTAAACGTTCACGTTACAAGACATCCCGTAAGTGGAAAAGTGATCTACAGTAAATATCATCCGGGGAAATTCCTGGTAGCCTGGCATCCCAAATCCAGCGAAGAGAACGAAAGAACCACAGTTGTAGTGAAGACCAGGCTTGCCGGAGAAATACTCTACAGGCAAATTGCGGGAGCCTTGGCCAAACGTATAGTAAATTATGCTGAAGAAGGTTCTGAGGTGATTCAGGGTAGCGATAGCGGTTTTATAAAGTTCGGATCGAGAGTAGATGTTTTTTTACCCATTAATACTCCAATAACGGTGAAATTAAATCAGAAAGTGAAAGGCGGTTTAAGTGTTATCGCCAAAATTGAAGAGGATTAGAAATGTCAGATTTAATAGAAGAAAAATTCAACAGGGCTTATGAGATAGCCAGCACAACTGAACTTAGTTTCCCACCCGATATAATGCTGAGTTTTTACGCCTATTACAAAAGAGCTACCGAAAAAAACGGCTTTTATATGCCCGCTCCTGAAGAAGGTGATTTAAGAAGCGCTTTCAAGATCAATGCTTTGGTGCAGGTAAAAGACCTAAGCAAAAAAGATGCCCAGGAAAAATATATCGCCCTTGTTGAAAGACATATTGGCGAAATATCGATGTAGCTCGCCAATTTAAATTCCCTAATTATTTTAAATTCTTTATGCTGGTCTCTAAAGCTTCAATCCTAGATTCTGCGTCGGCTTTTTTGGCTTTTTCAACAGCGACAACCTGCTCCGGAGCATTATTCACAAAACGCTCGTTAGAAAGTTTCTTATCTACAGATTTCAGGAATCCACGGGTATACGCCAACTCTTCCTCCATCTTTTTTATTTCAGCCTCAATATCTACAGCGCCGGTAATTGGAATATAATATTCATTTGATTTCACTCGGAAAGAAAGCGCTCCTTCCACCTGGCTGTCTACTGTCTTAAATTCGGCAATATTTCCCATTTTAATGATAATTGGATCAAATACTTCGGAAGTATTCTCGCTGTTCAGCACCATAAAATCTATGGTATTTTTAAAAGAAATATTCTTCTCCTTTCTAATCTTTCGTATTCCCGAAATCACCTCAGAAGCAACTGCAAATTCATCGATAATATTCTGGTCATAGTCCTTTAACTCAGGCCATTTTGCAATGATCAAGGCCTCCTGAGGAGTTCTATTGCTAATCTCCTGCCAGATCTCTTCAGAAACAAATGGCATAAACGGATGAAGAATTCTTAGGTTATCTTCCAGGATTTCGATCACCGCTTTATAGGTTTTAGCATCAATTGGCTCGCCGTACGCAGGCTTTACCATCTCCAGAAACCAGGAACAGTAATCGTCCCAAACCAGCTTATAAGTGGTCATTAAAGCATCACTGATACGATATTTCGAAAAATGATCTTCTATCTCAGCCAGGCTCTTTCTGAATTTAGCAGTATACCAGTCAATTGCAATTTTCGAGGTTTCGTCCTGTTCTTTTTCTTCGGAAATTTCCCATCCTTCCACCAATCGGAAGGCATTCCAGATTTTATTACTGAACGCACTACCTTGTTTACACAGCTCCTCATCAAACATCAGGTCGTTTCCGGCAGGAGAGCTCAGAAGCATTCCTACTCTAACTCCATCTGCGCCATATTGCTGAATCAACCCAAGAGGATCAGGTGAATTACCCAGGGATTTAGACATTTTACGGCGTTGCTTGTCTCTTACAATTCCGGTGAGATAAACATTTTTAAAAGGTTTTTCTCCGCGATATTCGTATCCGGCCATGATCATACGCGCTACCCAGAAAAACAGAATTTCAGGAGCAGTAACAAGGTCGTTGGTAGGATAATAATATTTGATCTCGGGGTTTTCAGGTTCCAGAATTCCGTTAAATACACTCATTGGCCATAGCCAGGAAGAAAACCATGTGTCCAGGGCATCTTTATCCCGGGAAAGATCGGAAGCTTTCAATTCGCTATTACCGGATTTCGACTTAGCTTTTTCTAATGCAGTTTCTTCGGTTTCTGCAACAACAAAGTCTTCTTTTCCACTTCCGAAATACCAGGCCGGAATTTGATGTCCCCACCACAACTGCCTTGATATGTTCCAGTCCCGAACATTTTCCATCCAATGTTTATAGGTATTTAAAAATTTATCAGGAAAAAGATTAATATCCTTATTTACAACTGCCTCTAAAGCAGGTTGCGCCATATCTTTCATTTTAAGAAACCACTGGTCGCTCAGTTTTGGTTCGATTACGGCCCCGGTGCGTTCGCTGGTTCCAACCTTATTGGTATGTTCTTCGGTTTTAATCAAAACTCCCAGTTCCTCAAGCTCCCGGATTATTTCTTTCCTGACTACAAATCGATCCTTCCCTTTATAATGTAAACCGTAATCATTCAGGCTGGCGTCATCATTGAAGATGTCAATAACCTCAAGATTATGTTTATCACCAAGCATCTTATCATTTTCGTCGTGGGCAGGAGTAACCTTTAAACAACCGGTACCGAATTCCACATCTACATATTCATCTTCTATGATTGGAATTTCACGATTACACACAGGCACTATGGCTTTTTTTCCCTTTAGATGCCTAAACCGATCGTCATTAGGGTTTATACAAATAGCAGTATCTCCAAGAATTGTTTCAGGACGAGTTGTAGCAATAGTCACCACCTCATCGCTGTCTACGATTTTATAATTAAGGTAATAAAGACTTCCCTGTTTTTCCTGGTAGATCACTTCCTCATCAGATAAGGTGGTTTTCGCTTCAGGATCCCAGTTCACCATTCGGTATCCACGGTAAATAAGGCCTTTTTCATAAAGGTCTACAAAAACTTTGATCACCGATTGGGACATCTTTTCGTCCATAGTGAACTTGGTACGATCCCAATCACAAGAAGCTCCCAGATGTTTAAGCTGTTCCAGAATTATCCCACCATGTTTATGCGTCCACTCCCAGGCGTGTTGTAGAAATTCCTCACGGCTGAGGCTGTTTTTATCAATCCCTTCAGCCTTTAGTTTAGCAACCACTTTAGCTTCGGTGGCGATAGAAGCATGGTCGGTTCCGGGAACCCAACAGGCATTAAAACCTTTGAGCCGGGCACGTCTAACCAATACATCCTGAATAGTGTTATTCAGCATATGGCCCATGTGTAAAACGCCTGTCACATTTGGAGGGGGAATTACAATGGTATAAGGCTCACGCTGGTCTACTTCAGAATGAAAATACCGGTTTTCCATCCAGTATTTATACCATTTTTCCTCTACTTGTTTCGCGTTATATTTGGAAGCTATCGCCATAATTGGTCTGGTTTTTGAAAATAAAGGCAAAAGTAACCATTAGTTAAGGAATTTAAAAGAAGTTGAATTGAATATAATTTTGTGAATGACTCTATTTCAGCTTATCTTTACTATTCCGAAAAACTAAATTATTACGCCCTTTACAGGGCTATGTTCAACCAAAGTCTTTAGAAGTTGACACCTATAAAGACTACTAAATTATCAGATATGAAAAAGTTAGTTGCAATCGCTGTTTTTGTTTTAGCCGGGATTGGTGTTACCACCGCCCAGAATACGGCTAAAATGGAATTTAAATCAGAAACAATAGATTATGGCGAAATAAAAAAAGGAAGTGACGGGGTTCGTGTTTTTGAATTCACCAATACCGGAAATGCCCCTTTAGTGATTGAAAACGTTACGTCCAGTTGTGGATGTACAATTCCAAAGAAACCGGAAGAACCGATTATGCCGGGCGAAACAGGAGAGATCCAGGTTGAATACGACACCAAGCGCGTAGGACCAATTAGAAAAACCGTTACTGTTTATTCAAATTCTGATGTTCCTACCAAGGCTTTAAAGATTAAAGGAAAAGTTATTGACGAAGGTAATTCGTAGACTTTTTTTCTGAAAGCAAAACTCCCGTAAACAGCGGGAGTTTTTTTATTTCCTGTCCCAAAATATAAACTACTGTTAACCTCTGCGCCTAGCTTTCCGATTTTTTAGAATCGTTTTTTCATTTAAATAATGCTTCCCTCCGAGCTTAGTTTGTGACATTAATTTTGCACTTTTGCATACCATTAAAAATGTAAGTCATGCCTAATATTTCCAATAAGGGTAAAAATATGCCCGAATCCCCAATAAGAAAGCTGGTTCCTTATGCCGAAGCAGCTACCAGAAAAGGTCGTAAGATCTACCAATTAAACATTGGCCAGCCAGATATTAAGACTCCACAGGCCGCACTTGATGCAGTAAAAAATAATGACATTGAAGTATTATCTTATAGTCATTCCGCTGGTTTTGAATCTTACCGCACCAAATTGGCTGCTTATTATAAGAGAAACGATATTCCGGTAAATGCAGATGAGATCATCGT
>DATISX010000239.1:0-9961 GCA_035468275.1 Salegentibacter sp. | reverse complement strand
TGCCTCTGGCATGTACTGGAACATCTTACTAATCCCAAGGAAGAAATTTTAAAATTAAAAGCCCTTTTAAAAAACGATGGAATTCTTGTAATCGCTGTTCCTAATTTCAAAAGTCACGACGCAAAATATTATCAGGAATTTTGGGCAGCTTATGATGTCCCTCGTCACCTTTGGCATTTTTCCCGGAATGGGATTAAAAAACTTTTTTTACAATTCGGTTTAAATCTTGTTTCCACCAAACCATTGATTTTTGACGCTTACTATGTAAGCCTTCTTTCTGAGAAAAATAAAACCGGATCCTCTAATTTTCTAAAGGCTCTTTATAGAGGTTGGATCTCAAATTGGAAGGCGAAAGAAAGCTCGGAGTATTCTTCTCTGGTCTATTTCTTTAAAAATTAGCAAATTTCTCGTTTTAAAGCGATTTAAGCATCTTTCATCAATAAAGCCGTGACCTAACTATCCGATTTTGTTTTCTAATCGGAAAACCCCTTAAAACACCTGTTTTTTAATAGAAGGATACTATTTCATTCTGCTTAAGAATAGCTTTTTTTAATAGTCACCCAAATATCCAAGAGAATTCGAAAAATTAAAGATTTAACTTTTATACATTTGCTTAAATAAAATTTCACAAAATGAAGAAAATATTTTTGCTTGCGGCCCTAGCCGTATTTTTTGTTTCCTGTAATGAGGAAAAAACAGCTTATGTAGATACTACCAAATTAATCCAGGAGTATCAGGAGATGAAAGATGTGGAAGCTGAATTCAACGAAAAATCAGAAACGGTTAAAGGAGAATTGGATTCTGCAGCCAGCGCTTTTCAGTCTGAGGTTCAGGAATATCAGGCTCAAATGAATTCTATGTCTCAAGCTCAACGCCAAGAAAAAGAGCAGGAGCTTATGCAGAAACAGCAGCAACTTCAGCAACAACAACAGCAAAGAGGTGGTGTTTTAAGACAGGAAAGCGATGCAGCTATTGACTCAATCGTGGAAAAAGTGAAATCTTACGTTGAAGAATACGGAGAAGAAAACGGTTATACCTACATTTTTGGTTCGAATGAATCTGCAAGTATCATGTATGCAAAAGATGGTTTGGATTTAACAGAGGAGATCCTGGAAGAACTAAATGCTTCTTATAAAAAGAACTAATCCCACACAGTTCATAAACCAAAAAAGCCCCAATCGGGGCTTTTTTATGTTCTCATATTAATTGCTTACCCAAGCAGAAATACTCCAAAAATCACCACCACGAAATATCCTGTAATGGTAAAAGCTCCTGCATAGTCTTTGGCTACTCGTTGGCCAAACAATAGCATCAATAGAGTAATTGCAGCCAGCACACTGGCATAAAATGCAATGGAGGAGTCATTATAGAGGAGGATCCAGATAATCCCTAATAGAGCCATTATACCGGCTATTATTTCGGCAATCATTATTATTCCAACCATCAGAGGAACCATTCCTGCCATAAAAGTCTCTTTAAAATGTTCTTTTAGCCATCCTGTATTTCCTTTCCAGTCGGTAGCTTTGTCGATACCGGATTGAAGAAAAGTGATAAGAATAAAAATGAGAATTAAAACTTCTGTAATTGAATTGTAAAGGTTTTCCATAATTAAGCAATTTTTTTATGAAGGTATCGCGTTAGTTTTATCGAGAGATTGGTTAGGACGATCTTGGCATTGGCATTTCGGCCAATATGGTAGATCGCTTCTTCCAGGGCTTGATTTATTTCCAGAATATTGCCTCCATGGACATAAGGTGCGAAATTTTTTATTTGAAAGCCTTTTGTTTTCGGCTCCAGGTATACCAGGCTATTTGCTTTATAATTATACATGAGCGCCTGCCGGAAAAAATCCATGCAGTATAGCAGGAAGCTTTTCTGGGTTTCACGACCCAATCCGGCTATTTCCTCGCTCCATGCGATAAGTTCAAGGATGGTAGATTTATTTCCTTTTGCCTTAAAAGCACTTCTCACCCAACTGATGAACCAGGCCTCAAACTGTTCATCCCCGGCGTTTTTTTGTAAAAGATGTAATGCCCTGGTATAACTTCCATTTGCCTGGTGAGCAATTTTCAGTGCTTCCTCCTGCTTACAATTTTCATTTTTTATAAGAAATTCAGCAATTTCAGCTTCCGGAAGTGGAGGGAAGTGGAGAGTTTGACAGCGGGACCTTATGGTTTGAATGATTTGCTCTTCTTCTTCGGCTATGAGAATAAACAGCGTTTTGTTTGGGGGTTCCTCGATGAGCTTTAGCAGTTTGTTGGAGGCCTCGCGATTCATCTTTTCGGCCATCCAGATCAACATCACTTTGAAACCACCTTCATAAGATTTGAGGGAAAGCGATTTAACGATTTCCTGAGCTTCATCTACCCCAATCTTCCCTTGTTTGTTCTCTATTCCAAGTTGCTGGTACCAGTCGAACAAACTTCCGTAGGGATTCGTTTTAACAAAATTGCGCCATTCTTCCATGAAATGCCCGGAGACAGCATGCTTTTTAATTTTCTCAGTGTTTGCCACCGGAAATGCAAAATGAAGATCGGGGTGAGCCAGGTTTTTAAACCTCATATTACAGGTCTCATTTCCCGTATTATTTTCTGCCTTGGTGTTTTTGCACAAAATATACTGAGCATAGGCAATTGCCATAGGTAAAGTGCCGCTTCCCGAATTTCCAACGAAAAGTTGGGCATGGGGAATCCTATTATTATCGGCTGTAGTTGTAAGGTGATTCTTTATGTGGGCCAGGCCAATTACGTCTTCAAAAAGCATAAGCAAATATAAAATTTATATGCACTTTTATATCTTCGGAAAAAATTATATTTGTAAAAATGCATGAATATGAAAACATTAGACGATTACAATTTTAAAGATAAAAAAGCCCTTATTAGAGTTGACTTTAACGTACCTCTGAAAGATGGAAAAGTTACTGATGCCAACAGGATAGAAGCTGCAGAACCAAGCATTAAAAAAATTCTTAAGGATGGAGGTAGTGTTGTGCTGATGTCTCACCTGGGAAGACCAGATGGAAAAGAAGAAAAATATTCCCTGGAAAAAATAGTGTACAAAGTTTCTGAGGTTTTAGGAGTTGACGTCAAATTTATAGATGATTGTATAGGAGATAAAGTTAAATCTGCTGCCGATAATCTCAAGCCGGGAGAAGTTCTTTTATTGGAAAACCTAAGATTTTATGAGGAAGAGGCCAAAGGAGACGAAGATTTCGCCGAACAACTTTCTCAATTGGGAGATATTTATGTGAATGATGCTTTTGGAACTGCCCATCGCGCACATGCTTCAACAACGATTGTCGCAAAATTCTTTGAAGATAAATGTTTTGGGTATCTGCTTGCAAAAGAGATCAAAAGTCTCGATAAAGTTTTAAATAGTACAGAAAAACCTGTTACCGCTATCCTTGGTGGTGCAAAAGTTTCTTCTAAGATTACTGTAATTGAAAATATCCTTGATAAAATTGACCATCTCATAATAGGTGGTGGAATGGCCTATACCTTTATTATGGCCCAGGGCGGAAAAATTGGAAATTCTCTTGTTGAAGAAGACAAGCAGGAACTTGCCCTTGAAATTCTTAAAAAAGCTAAAGAGAAAGGGGTTAAGATTCATCTACCTGTGGATTCAGTTATCGCCGATAGTTTTTCTGAAGATGCAAATACCCAGGTGGAGCGTATTGATAATATCCCCGATGGATGGATGGGCCTTGATGCCGGACCTGAATCGCTTAAGAATTTTGAAGAAGTAATTAAAAATTCAAAAATAATACTTTGGAACGGCCCTCTTGGGGTTTTTGAAATGGAAAAATTTGCCAAAGGCACCATTGCCGTAGGTGAATTTATTTCTGAAGCCACAGCGAACGGAACTTTCAGTCTAGTTGGAGGAGGGGATTCTGTAGCCGCAGTGAAGAAATTTGGCTTTGAGGATAAAGTAAGCTATGTCTCTACCGGAGGCGGCGCTATGCTGGAAATGCTTGAGGGAAAATCCTTACCCGGAATTGAAGCCATCTCGAACTAGAGTACGAAATTTCAAAAAGTTTCGTTTTCAATATAAAAATTTGGAATGCTGAAATATATTTTCACTTTATCAATAATGTTCGTTAGTGTAGGCAGTTTTGCCCAGGAAATCCCTGAAAAGAGGGTAGAAAAAGCAAATTTCAGGGTTCAGATTTTTGAGAAGCCAAGCTCTTCAGAAATTATTTTAACTGAACCCGATCCGGAATTCCGGGAAAAACTGCCAATTTCAGCATTGATAAAAGATTCTGTGGCGGTAAACCTGCAGGATCTGCCCAGGGCTGCAGAGATAGATTCGCTCTGGAAAATGCAATTGATCAACAACAGCCTTTTTGACTCAATTCAAAAGAGTATTCACGAGCAGGACTATTCAGATGTTGTTTACAAAGACCTACCAACAGATACTTTAAAAGCGCGGTTGGAAAGATTAAATTCCAGGACGCCCTTCAATATTGAATATAATCCAATCCTTGAAAGCGTTATAAAGTCTTATCTGAAGCGCAACAAGTATGCAATGGAGAATTTAATGGCTTTAAGCGATTATTATTTTCCAATGTTTGAACAGGGATTGGATAAATATGACATTCCTTTGGAGATCAAATATCTTGCAATTGTAGAATCCGCCCTTAATCCGCGTGCGCGTTCCCGGGTAGGGGCCACCGGTATATGGCAATTTATGTTTGCCACGGGAAAAATGCTTGATCTTGATGTAAGTTCCTATGTAGATGAGCGAATGGATCCTGAGCGTTCTACCGAAGCGGCAGCGAAATACCTTGCAAGCCTTTACAAGTCTTTTGGAGATTGGGATATGGTACTGGCCTCCTATAACTCGGGTCCGGGAAATGTTTCAAAAGCTATAAGAAGAAGCGGTGGCTCAACCAATTACTGGGAATTAAGAAGATTTCTTCCACGTGAAACCGCGGGATATGTGCCTGCTTTCCTGGCCACTCTCTATATATTTGAATATGCCGAAGAACACGGTTTTCAGCCTAAAAAACCGGAAGTTGCTTTCTTTGAAACCGATACTATCCGGGTGAAAAAAATGCTGACCTTTGACCATATTTCAAAAGTAACAGGGATAGAAAAGGAAATGCTTCAATTCCTGAATCCAAGTTATAAGCTGGACATCATTCCTCATGTAGAAGAAAAGAATTACAGCATTAGGTTACCACGATCTGTTTCCGGCGCATTTGTTTCGAACGAAGCCGAAATCTATGAGTATGTAACCCAGGATCTGGCTGAAAAGAAAAAAACTTTACCTAATTATATTGAAGCAGATAAGAGGATTAGGTATAAAGTAAAAAGCGGGGATTACCTCGGAAAAATTGCCGAAAGGTACGGCGTAGGAGTAAGCCGAATTAAAAGCTGGAATAACCTGAGGTCTAATAATTTAAGGATTGGGCAATATCTTACCATTTATCCCAGAAAATCTGTTGTTTCTGAAAGTGCTGCGTCTTCAAATACCAGTGCTAATAACACTTCAAAAGTCTATACAGTTAAAAGAGGAGATTCATTATGGAGTATTTCCCGTAAGTTTCCGGGAGTTTCGGTACAGAATTTGAGGGCTTGGAACAATGTAGGCACTTCAAGCCTTAAACCCGGCATGAAACTAAAGGTTTCCAAGGGATAATCTGAAAATCAAATTAGACCAAATGAAAAAATCTTTAATTCTCCTTTTCTCTTTAGTTCTTTTTATTTCCTGTAATGACAAAAACGACAAAAATGAAAGGATCCTGGTAGACTCCTCCGGAAATATCAATCAGGTTACTTTAATTATTGAAAACAATCTTTGGGAAGGACCGGTTGGGGAAGCGCTTCGCGACAATTTTGCTGCTACGGTAGATGGCTTGCCCCAGGAGGAACCTATTTTTAGTCTTAAACAAATTCCGCCACAAACATTTACAGGATTCGTAAGAAGAAATCGTTCATTTATCAAAGTAGAAAAGGGCAATGAAGCCGGGATGAAGGTGGTGAAAGATATTTATGCGCGACCTCAAACAGGAATAATCATTTCAGGATCTACTGAGGAAGAATTGGTTCACGCCGTAAATGAAGGTGCAGACAAGGCGATTGCGATGTTTTCAGAGACCGAAATGAAGGAGAAACAACGGCGTATGGCAAAATCTCTGGGGAAGGATGAAAAACTCGAAGAGAAGTTTGGACTTTCACTTAAATTCCCTTCTATTTTCCGCTATGCCGTAGAAGAGGAGGATTTTACATGGCTTAGAAAAGAGATCACCAAGGGAAATATGGAGCTTTTGATTTATGAAGTTCCCATCAGCCAAATTGAAAAAGACACTAATATTATCGGGAATATTATTAAAATGAGAGATTCTATCGGGATGGCTCATATTCCGGGGCCCGTAGAGGGAAGTTATATGATCACTGAGGAAGCTTATGCCCCCTATCTTTTTGAATCAGAAATAGACGGGAAATTTACTTACGAAACGCGTGGAACCTGGGAGGTTAAAAATGCCTTTATGGCCGGGCCTTTTGTAAACTATGCTATTAAGGATGAAGCCAACAACAGGTATGTTATTGTAGAAGGTTTTGTTTTTTCTCCATCAAGGGGAAAGCGAGATAATATCTTTGAGCTGGATGCCATTATCAAAACGGCCAAGATCAGATAAAGAAAAAGCCCAACTGATAATGTTGGGCTTGATTTTTTATACTGTTTAAGGTAGTTATTTCTTTTCTTCAGGAACTTTATTATCCTCATTATCATCTTTGGAAGCATCCTTGAATTCTTTAATTCCACTACCTAATCCTCTCATTAATTCAGGAATTTTTCTACCTCCAAATAACAACAAAATCACTATTACAATCAATATGATTTGTGGAGCTCCTATCGCCAATGGTAAAATGAATGCATTCATAACTTTAATTTAGATTTCACAAACTTAACAAGAATTCATCAAAATACACCCTAATAGCTTAAAATTAATTTAGCTAAAAACTGTTAATTGCTTCATTACAAGTAGCTTCAAATTTCGAGCCATGAGCTTTTAAACTCTAAATTAATTCAGAAAAAGGCACATTTTGGAATTTAATTTGATATTCAAACCCAATTGCCGCGAGAATTTTTAATTTATCTTTGTAAACCCAGTTTAAAATATGGCAGAGAATAAAAGAAATAAAAAGAAGTTCACTAAAAAATTACTTCATAAATACCGGCTGGTAATTTTAAACGAAGATACTTTTGAGGAGCGACTTTCATTTAAGCTTACCAGGCTTAATGTCTTTGTCACCCTTACATTAAGTGCTATATTTTTAGTGGCTGCTACTACCGTGATTATTGCCTTTACTCCTTTAAGAGAATATATTCCGGGTTATTCTTCTCCTGAATTAAAGAACAGAGCAGTAGAACTAGCCTACAAATCTGATTCCCTGCAGAATGTTTTAAAACTAAACAGTCAGTATCTAAATTCTATAAAAGAAGTTTTAACCGGGAAAGCCGAGACAGGTTCCCTTAACCGGGATTCTTTGATGGAAAGTCCACCGCCACCGGAAGAAGTGGAAGCGATTGAGCCATCCCGTGCAGATTCTATTTTACGCGAAGAGGTTGCCCAGGAAGACAAATATAATATCCTGGACTCTGCAACAGAGAATGTAGATTTTTCCTTGTTTCCGCCGGTAAAAGGATCTATTTCTGAAGGTTTCAATTTAAAAGATCGTCATTACGCTGTAGATATCGTAGTAGCTAAAAACTCCCCGATTAAATCAGTTGCCGAAGGAAGAGTTGTCTTTTCCGAATGGACCACAGAAACCGGTTATGTGATAATCGTCAGGCATAACTACGGATTGCTTTCCGTTTATAAACATAATGCTTCCCTTACCAAGGAACAGGGAGATTTGGTTAAAACCGGAGAGGTTATAGCCACTGCAGGTTCTACGGGAGAATTTACCAGCGGCCCGCACCTGCATTTTGAACTGTGGAACGAAGGAATGCCGGTAAACCCAACCGATTATATTGATTTTGATTAAAAAAATATGTCTTTAAAATCTATTGGAGCAAAGTTATTTGCCAAATACATACGCCAGAAAATTGATGCCTGGGCTTCTAAACCTGAAGCCACTCAGCAAAAGGTTTTCAAGGAACTCATCCGTCAGGCAAAGGAAACCCGTTTTGGTAAAGATCATGATTTTTCAAGCATTGAAAACTATCACGATTTTGCTGAAAAGGTACCGGTTAGGGATTACGAAGAATTAAAACCCTGGGTTGATAAAATGGTGGCCGGAGAAGCCGATGTTTTGTGGCCCGGAAAACCTCTTTATTATGCTAAAACCTCGGGTACTACCAGCGGGGCAAAATACATTCCGCTAACCAAAGAATCCATGCCCACGCATATTAACGCCGCCCGGAATGCAATTCTTTGTTATATAGCTGAAACCGGAAAGGCCTCTTTTGTAGATGGAAAAATGATCTTTCTACAGGGCAGTCCTGAGCTCGATGATAAAAATGGAGTCAAACTGGGACGACTTTCCGGGATTGTTGCACATTATGTGCCATCTTACCTTCAGAAGAATAGAATGCCAAGTTGGGAAACCAACTGTATCGACGATTGGGAAACTAAGGTGGATGCTATAGTTGAAGAAACGCGGAATGAGGATATGACGGTTATTAGCGGGATTCCATCCTGGGTGCAAATGTATTTTGAACGCCTTCAGCAAAAAACCGGGCAAAAAGTGGGAGACCTCTTTAAAAACTTCAACCTTTTTATCTATGGCGGGGTGAATTATGAACCTTACCGCGCAAAATTTGAAAATCTAATAGGTCGGAAAGTGGATAGCATAGAACTTTACCCTGCTTCTGAAGGATTTTTTGCCTTTCAGGATAAGCAAAATGAAAAAGGAATGCTCCTGCAATTGGATTCCGGAATGTTCTATGAATTCATTAAGACCGATGAATTTTTCGATGAAAACCCAAAACGGCTCACGATTGGTGAGATTGAGACCGGCGTTAACTATGTGATGCTTATATCCAGCAATGCCGGGCTCTGGGCCTATAACTTAGGCGACACCGTTCAGTTTACTTCAACTAAGCCTTATAGGGTGATCGTTTCCGGAAGGATTAAGCATTTTATATCGGCTTTTGGAGAGCACGTTATTGCCAAGGAGGTAGAAGAAGCTATGCAACTCGCTACAACGCAAACAAAGGCACGTATAAGCGAATTTACAGTAGCTCCACAGATCACTCCTGAAAATGGGGAATTACCCTACCACGAATGGTTTATAGAATTTGAAAAAGAACCTGAGGATTTAGACGCCTTCAGAAAAATTCTTGATAAATCACTTCAGGAGCAAAATTCTTATTATTTTGATCTTATCGAAGGAAAAATTCTTCAACCTTTAAAAATTGCCCGGGTTCCCGCAAACGGATTTCAGAAGTACATGAAATCTATCGGAAAACTTGGAGGACAGAATAAGCTGCCACGTCTTTCAAACGACAGGAAAATCGCTACTGTTCTGGAAGAAATTATAAAAGCATAATATATGGTGAATTTAAAATTACAAGGCCGAACCCGTGCACAGGAAAGTACACATGCCATTGAGCGATTGTATATTACTATGCGGCACCTTTTTAACCGGGGATTTTATAAACCTATGGGAATTTCGGGAGATACTTTACGGGAGGCTTTGCTTATCCTGAGGCCCGAAATCTATGGTTCAATCGCAGAAGATAAAGTAGAGCTCAACGGACTCCTGTATGTAGTAGACAGACTGCCAATTGGGATTGAGGAGTGTACCTATATCAACTTAACCAGCGATGAAGGCTATGGAAATTCACATTTTCAACCCATCGTACCTCCTAAACGTCGCAGAAACTGCTATAGGATTGATGAAGAACAGATGAATATTGAGATAACCCGGGGACGATCGGAGATCTACGATATTCTTACCCATCTTACTTTTCTCTTCGTAGAATCCCATAAAATCATGCGGCGTGTGCT
>DATISX010000238.1:0-5653 GCA_035468275.1 Salegentibacter sp. | reverse complement strand
AAGGCGTTCTGGCCGGTAGAGCCGTCTAACACAAGAAGCACTTCGTGAGGAGCATTCGGAATCACCTTCTGCATCACGCGTTTCACCTTGGTAAGCTCGTTCATAAGATTCACCTTATTATGTAGTCGGCATGCGGTATCGATAAGCACCACATCGGCATCCATTTTTACGGCGCTCTCCATGGTATCAAAGGCTACGGAAGCAGGATCGCTTCCCATTTTTTGTTTCACGATAGGAACATCGGTGCGATCGGCCCAGATTTGCAGCTGGTCTATAGCAGCCGCACGGAAAGTATCGGCAGCTCCAAGAACAACCTTTTTTCCTGCGCCTTTAAACTGATGTGCTAGTTTTCCGATGGTGGTGGTTTTTCCCACTCCGTTCACCCCAACCACCATAATTACGTATGGTTTTACATCGGGCAACTGAATATTTGCAGCTTCCCCTGATTCGCTTTCAGACATAAGTTCAGCGATCTCTTCGCGCAGGATCTTGTTGAGCTCATCGGTACCCAGGTATTTATCCCGGGCTACTCTTTCTTCTATGCGGTTGATTATCTTAATGGTAGTGGCAACTCCCACGTCACTACTTATCAGCACATCTTCCAGATCATCTAAAACCTCATCATCTACTTTAGATTTACCGGCAACAGCCTTGCTCATTTTATCAAAGAAGCTGGATTTGGTTTTTTCAAGGCCCTTATCCAGGTTCTCTTTCTTATCCTTGGAAAATATTTTTTTGAATAAGCTCATTTTTTGGTTTGGTTTAAAAGAGATGAATTGCTGAAACTTCAGAAATTCAAGTGTAAATATACATAAATGGGTTTGCATTCCACAGCCGGCAGAAACAGAAAAAATCTGCTAAAGCTCAACCTCCAGGCTATTACAAATTACCTGAAACAAAGAAAGCCGCCCGGAATTAATCCAGACGGCTTTTTATAATGTATCGTACCTGAAGTACTAAATTACTTTTTACTTAAAAAGTCGTTCACGTCTTCCGGAGCCATAATAGCTTCTACAAAAGTATATGCACCGGTTTTAGGAGATTTAACCATTTTAATCGCTTTGGTTAATCTTTTAGCCCCTGTTTGTATAGTTCCTACTGATTTCTTTGCCATGACTCAAATTATTTTATCTCTTTGTGAACCGTCATTTTTTTAAGAATAGGGTTGAATTTTTTCAACTCCATTCTATCCGGTGTATTCTTTTTATTCTTGGTAGTAATGTATCTTGAAGTTCCTGGTTGCCCAGACTCTTTATGCTCTGTACACTCTAAAATTACCTGTACTCTATTGCCTTTCTTTGCCATTATTCTATGTTTTTATGCCCGGGATTATTTCTTTAAAAAGCCTTTCTCCCTTGCTTCTTTCATCACAGCAGAGATGCCTTTTTTATTAATATCTTTAAGTGCAGAAGTAGAAACCTTTAAAGTTACCCATCTGTCTTCTTCAGGAATGAAGAAACGTTTTTTAACCAGGTTAGCGTTAAATTTACGCTTGGTTCTGTTCATGGCGTGAGAAACATTATTTCCAACCATCGCTCTTTTTCCCGTAAGTTCACAAACTCTTGACATTGCTCTATTCTTTATTTTGTTATTTCAAAACAGGCTGCAAATTAACGATTTTTTTACCTAATCGGCAACTCATTTTTTAAAAAAATTTCCTGGGTTTTAATTTTTCTTTCTTTTGAATTCATCCTCTTGCCATCCCCCTGTTTTTAAGGCTTCATTTAAAAAGCTATTCCCTTAATTTACAGTTATTAAGCAATTTATTTATTTTCCGGGGTTTCAATTATTGCTGAAAAAACAGCAAAACGAAGCTTGAAGTTTGGAAAAAAATTATGCGTTTGCAAATTTAAGGATTTCACTTAGAATAAGCTCCAAACTTTTGTGCACAGCCTTCCCGATCACCTTTTCACGGTGATTTCCGAAGATGAATTTTTTGGAATATACGCCCTCCGGAGTGGCAATTCCAATATAAACGGTGCCTATCTCCGCGTCGCTGTCTCCCTTCGCCGGACCGGCATTTCCGGTGGTAGAAATGGCAAAATCGCTTTTAAGAATTGAGCGGATATTCTTAGCCATGGCTTCGGCTACCTCGGCACTTACCACGCTGTGTTTCTCTATCAATTCTGAAGGAATCTTCAGGATATCCTCTTTAATTTCGGTGGCATAACTTACCACACTACCTTTATAATACACTGAAGCTCCGGGCGGAGTAGCCAGTAAATTGGCGATACGGCCACCGGTGCAGCTCTCGGCGGTAGCAATGGTTTTCTTTTCGGTAGAAAGCAATCTGCCAATCTGAATCTCTATAGGTTCCTCGTCTTCATAACCCACAATAATATCTCCAATCAACTGATGCAGGTCGGTAAGCAAACCGTCTATGGAATTTTGGAGTTGTTGTTCATTATCTCCAACAGCGCTAAGCCTAATCCTTACTTTTCCTAAATTAGGCAGGTAGGCACATTTGATATAATCAGGCAGATGGTCTTCCCAGTCTGATATTTTCTCGGCTATGGCACTTTCGCCCATCCCATAGGTAATTACCGTTTTATGAAGAATTACAGGACGTTTAAATTCCTGCTGCAGTCTGGGCAAGACTTCATTCTTCACCAGTTCCTTCATTTCAAATGGCACTCCCGGAAGGGAAATGTACATTATCCCATCTTTGCGGAACAACATTCCCGGGGCCGTACCGTATTTATTAAAAAGCACCTCGGCTTTTCCCGGTACAAGAGCCTGTCTTCGGTTTAAATCTGAAATTGGGGTATCTATATATTTTTCAAAAAGCTGTTCTACATGCCGCAGAACCTCCTTATTTTCGATGAGTTCATCTTCAAAATAAGCACAAAGACTGGATTTGGTAACATCATCCCGGGTAGGACCTAAACCACCGGTAATTATGATTACCTCCGCTCGTTGAGAAGCCTCCTTTAAAGCGGTGAGAATGTGGGATCTTTCATCCTCGATACTCGAGATTTGGTGAACAGCGATCCCGATTTTATTTAATTCAGAAGCGAGAAAGGCTGAATTTGTATCAATGATCTGACCTATTAGAATCTCGTCGCCAATGGTAATTATTTCTGCTCTCATTCGAGTTCAAAATCTCTTCTAAGGGCGATACTTGCCACCTTAACTTTTTTGGTGATCTTTGCTGCCGCTTGTGGCACTTCATCTTTCTTCCTGCCTGCTTTAGCCCAGTTCTCTATCACTTTAACCTCATCCATAAGTTCCAGGCCAAACAACTGCAAATTTGGTTTCATCTTGTGGGCATACTGATATGCCAGGGAAGGATTATCGTTAGAAATAGCTTCGTTCATCGCATCTACATCCGGCGGAATTTCCTCTAAGAAAGTCTGCACCACTACTTTCATGAAATCCTGGTCACCTCCGGCCATCTCTTCTACACCTTCTAAATTGTAACTGCTCATAAGGCTATTTGATATTAATTGAAAACATTTTTTCCTTCTCCAAAAATCCCGTCAACCTGTCGTTGGTTTCAACTTTACCAACTCCCGCAGGAGTCCCGGTAAAGATAACGTCCCCTATCTTGAGGGTAAAATACTCTGATACATAGGCAATCAACTCATCGATCTTCCATAACATATGAGAGGTGTTGCCTTGCTGAACGCTCTCATCGTTTTTCAGAAGACTAAAGTTAATATTATTTATATCCGGAAACGATTTTTTGGACATCCATTTTTCTCCTATCACTGCTGCCCCGTCAAAAGCTTTTGCTTTTTCCCAGGGCAAAGCTTTCTCTTTCAATTTCTTCTGAAGATCCCGCGCAGTAAAATCTATTCCCAAACCTATCTCATCGTAATATTTATGGGCAAATTTAGGTTGAATATGCTTTCCCACTTTTTTGATTTTTACCAAAACCTCCACCTCATAATGCACATCTTCAGAAAAATCAGGAATGAAGAAAGGCTGTTTTTTGAGCAAAATTGCTGTATCGGGTTTCAGGAAAATTACGGGTTCTTCGGGTTTTTCATTTTCAAGCTCGGCAATGTGTTCGGTGTAATTTCTACCTATACAAATAATCTTCATAGCAGGAAACTTCTACTTTATTTTGGTATGTAGTTTTCTTAGTTTAATAGCCGTAAGTACCTTTTTGGTGTACAACGGGAAATCGGCGTTCTGGATCCAGCCGAAATAACCGGGCTCTTTTTCAAAAACCTCAGCCACGTTCTTTCCTTTATTTTTTCCGAAGCCAAATACCTCATTCCCCTTTTTGTCGTAAACAACGAAGCCGGCGAAATCGGCAAATCTTCTTCTGGCTGAATAATCGGCAAGGTACTTTATGTCGTTTTCGAGATCCTCATACCTATCCAACTGAGATTTGAGTACTTCATAAGTTGCATTCGTATCTGCTTCAGCGCTATGAGCGTCTTCAAGATTTTTTCCGCAGTAAAACTGATAAGCTGCCGAAAGTGTGCGCTGTTCTTTTTTATGAAAGATCGTCTGAACATCTACCGCCACCACATTCTTCAGATCAAAATCTATCCCTGCCCGCAGCATTTCTTCCACTAAAAGGGGAATATCAAAACGGTTGGAATTGTAACCGCCAAGGTCACAGCCTTTAATCATCTCGTAGACCTTTGGAGCCAATTCCTTGAAAGTCGGCTCATTTGCCACTTTTTCATTAGTGATCCCATGGATAGCGATAACTTCCTCGGGAATTGTGATCTCCGGATTAACCAGCCAGGTTTTACTTTCTTTATTTCCGTTTGGAAAGATCTTTAAAATGGCGATTTCAACGATGCGATCCTGGGCCAGGTTGGTACCTGTTGACTCAAGATCAAAAAAACATATAGGTTTGGTTAAGTTTAATTCCATTGGAGCTCTTTTGGGCAAATATACCATTATTTAGCTGTTTGCTTAGGGCAAATCCAAAGAGAAGAAGCTCTTTTACAAAGCCATTTACTTTTCATCAACCGATTTCTTATATTTACATTCTGAAATATTTATGAAGTGTTTAAATACCTCTCTTACGTTAGTCATCAATCCCATTCTCTAACCGATGCTGCTCTTGAAAAAATTTTATCCCGGGCCCGGCTTAAAAATGAGGCGGAAGGAATTACAGGCATGCTCATTTGCTATGAGGGTTTGTTCATCCAGTTTTTAGAAGGGGAAGAAGAGAAAATAAATGAGCTATTCGATAAAATTACATCCGACCAAAGGCACAATCAAATCCTGATCCTGGACGATGGATATTCTGAAACCAGAAAGTTCGGTGACTGGTCTATGGCTTTTGAAAAGCTTGACCATAAGAAAGCGGAAAAGATAATCGGGTTTAAAGAATTCAACAAAAAAGACTTATTCGCCGAGGCCAAAGATGAAGATCATCCCGCTTTACAACTTTTACAATCCTTTGTAAACGACCTATAAAAAAAGCCGCATGATTTCTCTTGCGGCTTTTACATTTTACTTTATTTTCTAAATATCCCTATCGGAATCAAAACCTTCCAGGTACTGTGCAACTCGTTGTACGAATTGTCCTCCCAGGGCGCCGTTCACCACGCGGTGATCGTAGCTATGCGATAAGAACATTTTATATCTTATTCCTATAAAATCTCCATCTGGAGTTTCAATTACAGCAGGAACTTTTCTTATAGCGCCTAATGCAAGGATTGCAACTTGTGGCTGGTTGATG
>DATISX010000237.1:0-8879 GCA_035468275.1 Salegentibacter sp. | reverse complement strand
AGGCCTTTGATTTTTATCGAGCTGACTAACCGGTTTTATCTCTTTATCCAGAAAACCATCCTGCTGAAGGAAAACCCCATCTTCTTCTGAATATGGAAAATACATTTCCTCCGAAACTTCCTTCCAGGCAATCAATTCGCTATCGGTAAGATTGGTGTGACCCATTATTCGTTCATAATCCTCCTCATAACCCTGCTTCACCTTATCGATCATCTGTAGTGTGTATTCCAAACACCATTTCGCGATATAGTTGGTATACCAGTTATTATTTACGTTCTTTTCATATTCCTTGGGCCCGGTAACTCCAAGGATTACATATTTATTCTTATCACCGCTAAAATTTGCTCTTTGGTGCCAGAATCTCGCTATTGCGATCATAACCTCAAGGCCTTTTTCCGGGATATATTCAAAATCTCCCGTAAAGCGTACATAATTAAAAATAGCATAAACCATGGCGCCGTTACGGTGAATCTCCTCGAAAGTGATCTCCCATTCGTTATGGCTTTCTTCCCCATTCATCGTTACCATTGGGTAAAGCGCGGCACCGTTTTTAAAGCCTAATTTTTTGGCGTTTTCAATTGCCTTATCAAGTTGATTGTACCGATAGGTCAAAAGATTTCTGGCCACTTTCTGGTCTTTAGTCGCCATATAAAACGGGATGCAATAGGCTTCGGTATCCCAGTAAGTGCTTCCGCCGTATTTTTCTCCGGTGAAACCTTTGGGACCAATATTCAGTCTTTCATCTTTTCCTAAATAGGTTTGATTTAGCTGAAAAATATTGAAGCGTATTCCCTGCTGAGCTTTTACATCGCCGGTAATTGTAATATCGGCCATCTCCCAGATCTTCGCCCAGGCTTCTTTTTGCTGCTGAAGTAAATTCTCAAAACCTGAAGCCAACGCAGTCTCCAATACTTCTTTCGCCGCTGAAACCAATTGGTCTCTATCGTGGTTCATGTCAGAAACATAACCGGCATATTTTCTCAGGGTAATTTTTTGCCCCTTTTCCGCATTGACTGAATAGGAAAAAGTTAATTTGTCTTCGGTTTTAGACTCTTTAAAATCTAAATCCTTCTTTTCCCCATCCACCAAAATTTCAGATTGCATAAAGGTGCCAACGTGAAATTCAGTTTTAAGAGTTTTTGAAAGAATAAAGCCTTGATTGCCTTCGGTTTTAACCTCTAAGGTTTTCCAGAAACGTTCTTCCCAGTTGGCATCGGTATTCGTGATTCCGCCATCCAGGTAAGGCTCAAAACCAAGTTCTGCATCGCTGTTTAATACTTCAACTTCAAAATCTATCGCTCCCAGTTCATCTTCAACAATAGACAGAAACCTGGTCGCTTTTACCGAAATCTCCATATCATTAGGCAAAACGGCCACAAAACTGCGACGATGAAAGCCTTCTTTCATATTAAGCTCCCTTTTGAAAGCTTTTACTGCTTTACAGGTAAAAAGATCCAGGGCTTCACCGTTTACATAAACGTTTATCCCAATCCAGTTTGGTGCATTAAGCACTTTCGCGAAATATTCCGGATAACCATTCTTCCACCAGCCCACTTTGGTTTTATCGGGATAATAAACCCCACCGATATAGCTTCCCTGGAAACTTGGTCCTGAATACTGTTCCTCAAAATTAGCACGCTGGCCCATCACCCCGTTTCCAATACTAAATAGACTTTCCGATGATTTTACTTTGTCGGCATCGAAGCCCTCTTCAAGTATTGACCATTCGTCTGGTTTTATATAATCCTGATTCATTTAAATCTCTATTTTCTAAGTAGTTGTTCTATAAATTCTCTTTCTATTTCCGTAAAATCGGAAAACACATAATCTGCTTCACCTAAAGTGGTTTTATCACCAATTCCTATACTGATCATATTAGCCCGATTAGCCGCTTGTATACCTGCAACCGCATCTTCAAAAACAATGCTGTCTTCAGGTTTTACACCTAATTTTTCAGCAGCAATCAAAAAGACTTCGGGATCCGGTTTTGCTTTGGAAACATCGGTGCCATCTACAATGGCGTCAAATTTTTCAAGAAGATTAAGCTTCTCGAGGATGCTTCTTGCATTTTTACTTGCTGAACCCAAAGCAAAAGGAATGTTATTCGCTATAAGATAATCGAGTATTTCTGACACTCCCGGTAAAATTTCTGATTCATCCATCTCATTTACATAAGACAGGTAATTTTCGTTCTTGAGGTCCATCTGGCTCTTGAATTCTTCTTCTGAAAGCTCCTTTCCTCCCCATTTTAATATTTTCTGAAGTGAATGCACCCGGCTCACTCCTTTAAGTTGTTCGTTCTGTTCTTCGGTGAAATCAAAACCCAGATCGTTGGCTAGCTTTCGCCATGCCAGAAAATGGAATTTGGCTGTATCCACAATTACTCCGTCGAGATCGAAAATCACTCCTTTTCTCTTCTTCATTTCCATTAATTAATTTTTTACTTCTATAGGTTCATCCGCATCATAAATCCTGACTGTTAGCAAAGCAGCAATTAGAAAAGCCACTCCACTGGTTACCAGGGCGTAGATAGGATTTCCATCGTACATGTATTTCACCATTAATCCACCAATAAGCGCATTGATTATTTGGGGTATCACAATAAAGAAATTGAAAATGCCCATATAAACTCCCATTTTTTTAGGCGGGATAGAACCTGCAAGAATAGCATATGGCATTGCCAGAATACTTGCCCAACCAATTCCTACTCCTACCATAGAAAGCAACAACCAGTATTCATCGGGTGCAATGTAAATAGATAATAACCCGAGTCCTCCTATAATAAGGGAAACCATGTGCGTGCTTTTTCTCCCGATCTTAAGGGCGATGGCAGGTAAAAAGAATGCAAAAACTGCCGAAACAGCGTTGTAAACTCCAAACAATACTCCAACCCAGTCTCCCGCATTTTGATAAGTCTCACTGCTATTATCTGAAAGCGGTAAACCATAAATATGATGCGCGATGGCAGGGGTTGAAAAAACCCACATTCCAAATAAGCCAAACCATGAGAAAAACTGAACCCAGGCTAGCTGGCGCATAGTGAATGGCATATTTTTAAAGTCGGTAAAAATGTCTAAAAGGCTGGACTTCTTGCCATCTTCCGGGATTTCTTCCTCTACATGGTCATCCATCTTTTCGAGTTCCTCGGGAGAGTATTCCTTAGTTGTAAAAACCGTTACCAGAATACTGCCAACCAGAATCGCGGCTCCAATTACAAAGGAAAGCAACAGATTTAACGGAACTTCCCCGGCTACGGTACGGTTACTGATATCAAACCAGTTGGTTAACACATAAGGTAACCAGGAACCAATTACGGCTCCTATTCCTATCAAAACGGTTTGTACGCTAAACCCAAGAGTCCGTTGATCTGACGGCAGGTTATCTGCCACCAGCGCCCTGAAAGGTTCCATCGCAATATTAAATGAAGCGTCCATCACGAAAAGCATCCCCGCACCTATCCAAAGGGAAGGGAGAATCGCGATAAACATGTCGGCATTAGGCATTAAAATAAGACCCGCCGCGGCAAGAATAGCTCCGGTAAGGAAAAATGGACGTCGACGGCCCAGTTTGGTCCAGGTTCTGTCACTGTAATATCCAATGATTGGTTGAACTACAAGTCCGGTGACTGGTGCTACCAGCCAGAACCACGAAAGCTCATGAACATCGGCTCCAAAAATTTGTAAGATTCTACTCGCGTTGGCATTTTGTAGAGCAAAACCCATCTGTATTCCCAGGAATCCAAAACTCATGTTCCAGATCTCCCAAAAACTCAAGGCTCGTTTTTGCATATCGTAAATTTAAATGTGTTACGATAAGCGCTAAGACTTATCAAAACTTATTAGGTAGGAAGTAAAAATATAAGTTCTGATTATGGAATTTGGGCAAATATAATAAAAATTTGAATGTATATATGCAGATTAATTTTTTGTAGACTCCCGGCGTACTAAACTGGTTTCTACGATAACGGTTTTATAAGATTCTACCTCATCGGGTTTGCGCTCCAGCTTATCGATGAGCAAGTGGGCTGCTTCGGCTCCCATTCTGGTTCCATGTTGGCTCACTGTAGTGAGACTGGGAATAAAGCTTTTTGAAAGTTCTCCATCTGTAAACCCAACAACCGAAACATCTTCAGGCACATTGCGCCCCTGCCTACGTAACGCCCCTATCGCCGAAACCGCAAATTGTTCGTTTACCGCGAAAAGACCATCTACCTTGCGGGTCTTTAAGAACTCCCCAATCTCTTTCTCGCTGTTTTCCATGTCCTCTATTTTCAAAATAAGACCTTCATCTACAGGATAATTATTGTCCTCAAGAGCTTCAATATAACCTCTGGTTCTAAGCTTACCTACACTTACATAGTCTACTGTAGAAATTAGCCCTATTTTTTTGCAGCCCGATTCTATTAAATGCTCTACGGCTTTTTTAGCTCCTATTATATCGTCAATGATAACCTTATCGCAGTGGACTTCATCTACTACCCTGTCAAAAAGCACCACGGGCATCCCTTGATTTATAACTTCTGTAAGGTGATGGTAATCTTCTTTTTGCATGGTTTCTTTGGCCAGGGAAAGGATAAAACCATCAGTACTTCCGTTTGCTAACAGATCAAGGTTGAGAACTTCTCTGTCGAAAGAGTTGTTGGAAAGACATACTATTACGTTATACCCTTTTTCATTTGCAACCTGTTCCACTCCACTAATAACTGTGGTGAAAAAATAATGCACGATCTCCGGAATAATAATCCCGATTGTCTTTGTCTTTCGGTTTTTGAGACTTAAAGCAATATTGTTAGGCTTGTAATTATAAAGTTTCGCAAAGGCTTTGATCTTTTGCTTAGTCTCCTCTCCTATTTCAGGGCTGTCTTTAAGAGCCTTTGAAACCGTAGAAATCGAGACGTCTAATTCTCTGGCTATTTGTTTTAGAGTAAGTTTTGGGCGCATTTTTTTTGTAAATTATCAACTTAAAAAGGTTTAAATTGAATTTATGTAAAATTATCATAAATTTTATGGCATATCATTAAAATGAAAAAGTTTTCAACACGCAAACGTTTTCGGAGCCTGAAGGTGACCAGAATCACATCTGAGCCGTTAGAATTTACCTACTTTTAACCTCAGGAAGTAAAAATATAAGATTAATTTTTAGTTAAATCAATAAAATAATTTATGAAAACACTATTCAAAAGCACGTTGATGTTGCTCCTTATGCTGCCAATGAGCTTTTTCGCCCAGGAAAGCGTAAGCGGGGTGGTTAGCGAAAGCGCCTCCGGTCTTCCGGTTCCCGGCGCAAACGTTATTGTAAAAGGAACGACCAACGGTACTACAACCGATTTTGACGGAAATTACACCATTAATAATGTAGAACCGGGAGATGTGATTGTCTTCTCATTTTTAGGTTTTGCCTCACAGGAAATTCCCTTTGAAGGTCAAACTACCATTAATGTGGAGCTTAATGAAGATGCCGCTGCTCTGGAAGAAGTGGTATTAATTGGTTATGGTAGTACCTCAGAACAGGATGCTACCGGTTCGGTAGAAAAGGTCTCTTCTGAGTCCTTTAATAAAGGTGCGGTTGTTTCTCCGGAACAATTGCTTTCAGGTAAATCTGCAGGGGTTAGAATCACTCCAAGTAGTGGAGAACCTGGTGGTGGCGGAGAAATCAGGATAAGGGGAGGTTCTTCCCTTTCCGGAAATAACTCACCGCTTATCGTGGTAGATGGTATTCCATTAGACCAAAGAGGAGTTCAAGGCGTTAGAAACCAATTAAACTCGATTAACCCTAACGAAATTGAGGATTTCATCATCCTTAAGGATGCTGCTGCTACTTCTATCTATGGTTCCAGAGCTTCTAACGGGGTTATTCTTATTACTACTAAAACCGGTAAAAAAAGCAGTCCGTTTCAGTTGGAATATGACCTGAAAGTTTCCGCAGGAAGAATTATCGATAAAGTAGATAATTTAAATGCAGAAGAATTCAGACAACTAATCGAATCCACACCGGGAACAGATCCTGAACTTTTAGGAGATGCTAATACCGACTGGCAGGATGAGATCTATCAAACTTCTGTAGGAGCAATTCACAACTTAACAGCTTCGCAGGGATTTGAAGACTTTTCTTACCGCGTGAACTATAACCATACTTCTCAAACAGGAGTTTTGAAAACTGATGTTTACGAAAGAAATGCCCTCAACATCGCCTTGAACCAGGATTTATTTGATAATCATTTAAAACTGGCTTTAACGACTAAAGGTATTTCAGACGAAAACCGATTTGCAGATCAGGGAGCGATTGGAGCCGCTGTGGCTTTTGATCCTACTCAACCTATATATGACGATAGTTTGCCATTTGGTGGTTACTTTGAACATAATACCACAAGCAGTGGAAGGGTGATTCCTCAACTTCAGGCTACAAGAAACCCATTGTCACTTCTTCAAACCCTGGACGGGAGAGGGAGAACAATGAGAAACATCACTAATTTAAATGCGGAATATAAATTCCACTTCCTACCGGAATTAAATTTCAATGTTAATGCAGGTTTCGATTATGCTGAAAACGAAGGGCACAATTACCGTCCAAGATATGCAGCCGGAAATGGATTGTATATTCAGGAGAGAGATTATGCTCAGGAGTATTCAGGAATAAACCGTAATACGCTTCTGGATTTCTACTTCAATTACAAGACCGAGCTTGAAGCCCTTGATACTGAAATGGACCTTACAGCAGGACACTCTTACCAGGAGTTTTATATTGAAAACAACGATGAATACACTGTGGCCGATGATCCGGGCTACCGAGTGGAGCCCACAGTTATTAACCGTAACGCTCTGGAATCTTATTTTGCAAGAGCAAGTTTTGACATCGCCAACAAATACCTAATCTCAGGTAGTGTACGTCGCGATGGTTCTTCCAGGTTTGGAGGAGGTAACAAATGGAGTACGTTCCCTTCAGCATCTATTGGATGGAAAATACACAATGAAGACTTCCTAATGGATTCCAATTCGCTCTCACAATTAAAACTAAGAGCAGGATACGGGGTAACCGGTAACCAGGAAATTGGAAGTAATTATGGATATTTAGGAGTTTACTCTCCAAGTGTGGGACCGGCCAGATATCAGTTTGGAAACCAGTTCTACAACACCCTTAGACCAGAAGAGTTTGATGCAGACCTTAAATGGGAAGAACTGCAAACCTATAACGTAGGTATAGATTTCGGTTTCTTTAATAACAGACTATCTGGTACTGTTGAAGCTTACTACAGAGAAACAGAAGATCTTCTTGCTACCGTACCGGTACCTGCAGGAGCTAACCTTAGTGACCTTTTGGTAACCAACGTTGGTGAAACCGTAAGTAAAGGTGTGGAAGTTGGCCTTAACGGAACAATTATCCAAAAAGAAGATTTCAACTGGGATATGAACTACAATATCACTTTCCAGGATCTTGAAATCACCAAACTTTCTTTAGGTGAAAACCCGGATTTCTTTATTCCTCAGGGAGGAATTAGCGGTGGTGTTGGTAACAACATCCAGATCTGGAAAGAGGGTTACGATCCTTCTACATTCTTTGTATTCCGTCAGGTTTACAACGATGCAGGACAACCAATTGAAGGGGCTTACGTAGATGTTAATGGCGACAATGAAATTACTGAAGCCGATAAACAACCTTACAAAAAAGCGAATCCAGATTATTTTATGGGATTCACTAACACCCTGAATTATAAAAACCTGGATTTCAGCTTTACCTTTAGAGGAAGCTTTGGAAATTATATGTATAACAATACCCAGTCTGGTAACGGATTCGTGACCGCAGGTACTGTAACGCCACAGGATTATTACTCAAACCTGAATTCAAATGTTCTGGAAAGCAACTTTGTAAACAATCAGTTTTTCTCAGATTATTACATTCAGAAAGCAGATTTTGTGAAGCTGGATAACATTTCTGTAGGATATCTTTTCCCAGGGGACAAGGTAGATTTCAGAACCTCGCTAACGGCTACTAATGTTTGGACCATTACTGATTATGAAGGGTTAGACCCTGAAATCTCCGGTGGTATAGACAATAACTTTTATCCAAGGTCTACCAATGTTGTACTTGGTTTAAACCTTATATTTTAATAAATAACAAAATAATATACTAGCTATGTTTAAAACATTTAAATCAATTCTGCTCGTTTTTCTTGGGGTGGCCCTATTCTGGTCGTGCGAGAGCGACCTGGAATTGCAACCTGAAGATAACAGGAGCACAGCTGAAAGCACCTTCGATAGTCCTGAAGCTTACAAGCAGTTTTTAGCTAAACTTTATGCCGGACTGGCAATAAGTGGTCAGGAAGGACCTGCCGGTAACCCCGATCTTCAAGGTCTTGACGAAGGATTCTCTCAGTATCTGAGACTTTACTGGATGATGCAGGAACTTACTACCGAAACGGCAGTAATTGGATGGAATGATGGTACCATTAAAGACCTTCATGCCCAAAATTGGACTTCTGGTAATGAATTTATTAGAACAATGTACTCAAGGTTAATGTACCAGGTAGCCCTTAATAATGAATTCCTACGCCAAACCACTCCGGAACTTCTTGATTCCCGTGGTCTTGATGGTGCGGAAAGAGAAAATGTTGCCGGATACCGTGCTGAGGCCAGATTCTTAAGAGCACTTCACTATTACCACGCCCTGGATCTGTTTGGAAATCCTCCTTTTGTAACCGAAGAAGATCCTATTGGAGCCTTCCTTCCGGAGCAAATTCAGAGTCAGGAGCTGTTTGATTTTATCGCTTCTGAATTGGAAGCAATCGAAAGCGAAATCTCTCCTGTTGGTTCATCAGAATATGGTCGTGCCAACCAGGCTGCCGTTTGGATGCTACAGGCAAAACTTTATCTGAACGCTGAGGT
>DATISX010000236.1:0-2588 GCA_035468275.1 Salegentibacter sp. | reverse complement strand
TACGGTAAGGTTGGGCTAAATCTACTTTATAGATCGCCTTGGCTTCCCTTGCTAATGAATCTTCTTCCATTTCAGCATTTATATCACTATAGAAAAAGCCGCGGTTTTCCAATCGGTTGTCAATAAGATCTGAGGTTTCGTGCAGGTCTACATCTGAGGCATATACGGGCTCCTCTCCTACCTTATCCTTCAGGAATTTATTGATAAAACCTGGTTTTTTCTTTTGCGCTTTATAATGAAAATACAATCCAGGGTACCCACCGAGGATTTTTGTATTCGGTTTGGGCATTATCACCGATTCTACTTCTTCTTTTATTCTTTCTCTAACCTTAATACTATCTGCCGCTACCACTGTGGTTTCAGCACCGGTATAAAGCAATTCATCTTCGGGTATAAAACGCTTTATATTACAGGCCTGGATTAGAACTCCTGCAAATACCAGAATTAAAATTCTACTTATATTTTTTTGCTGATGCATAAGCTATTTTTCTTTCTGAGATTCCTGGATCTCCTTTTCAAACAATTCCTTGAATTTATTGAATTCCCGGGTAAAAATAAGGGCAATCCCACTTACGATAATCTGCCCGTCTATCACATTTTCATACATATTTCTTCGGAAACCTTTTAGACGGAAGCGACCATCTTCGGTTAAGAGGTATTCCAGACTCACATTGCCAATCATTGGTGCACTTTCTCCTGTTGGGTTACTTCCCTGAACATCCACCTGGCTTCCAACGCTTACTATCAACCTGTCGTCCATCAGCCGTCTTTGAGCAGTTATATCCAGCTGAGTTCTTTCCTGTGGGCTATCGCCCTGGTAATCGGTAAAGCTATCTACTCCAAAATCCAGTTCTATACCAGTATCTCCCACCAGTTGATCAGAAAATCTGTTTAATTGATCTGAGAGTGCCTGGTTTAAATTATCCCGCGCGATGTTCATAGTTCCACCACGACTCCCATCGCTTCCTCCATCAGGGAAAAACCTGTTGAGAACCAGTAATGAAAAGACCTGCTTATTCAATTCCTCTTCCTGCTGATTGAGTTGCTGGATTCGACCGTAAACCTCCCCACCTATCGCACCTTGTTGCTCTTCGGGCATTTCCAGATTGAAACTTAGTTCCGGACGCATTAATTCTCCATCGACATTAAGAAAAACTTCAAAAGGTAATTCCTGCCGGAACCTGCCGAGATCATTCCTCGTTGGCCCTCCCGCCATTAAGGAAGTAGCAGAAGTTTCTACTTTATATAATGCACTAATATCCAGACTGGCTTCCATAGGATCCCCCGACCAGGAAATACTACTTCCATCCACAATTTCAAAACGCCTTTTAACCAATTCATAAAGGCTCATTTCATAATGCCCTCTATTCATTACATATCTTCCTGAAAGGTTGGTACGCCCATTTGATGCAAT
Source organism: Salegentibacter sp. (assembly GCA_035468275.1). Classification (GTDB taxonomy): domain Bacteria; phylum Bacteroidota; class Bacteroidia; order Flavobacteriales; family Flavobacteriaceae; genus Salegentibacter. The sequence goes on along the minus strand of DATISX010000236.1, from coordinate 1,174 downwards.
AGTAAAAGTGAGTTCCCCTTCCCCGGCAACCCTGAAGTTATCCCCGGTATTATCATCTATAACAATAGTGAAAACAGCATCTCGATCAATTTCAATAAGGGTGTTCACAATCATTCCGGAAACCACGGCTGTTACCTCTTCGTTATCGCCGGTTAAAATATCATCCAGATCTTCTCGGTTTACAAACCTCACAATACCATCCCTTTCCATCATCTCCAGTTCGGCATCGGGCATTATATAAGTTAGATCGGTATTGGAATTTACTTTTAACCTGCCATCAATTCGCGGTAGGTATAAATCACCGGTTATTCTGGCATCTACATCAAAATTTGCTTTTCCGAAGAAAAGATCGTTGTCTTCCCTGGTGGAGTTCAGGGCATTAAAATCACTAGCTTCCAAGCTTAAGTTAAATTCAGGATTTAAATATGTTTCGGTTAAAATCTCCCCCGAAACAACAAATTGGTTATCATTTGTATCTCTTAAAATAAAATTATCAAGATATATCCCATCGTTATCGATATCTATGGTTTCCTGTCTAAGTTCAAAATCGGCATTGAGCCTGGATACATTGAAACCTGCATCTTCAAAATTCAAAGTTCCGGAATATTCCGGCTCAAGGGTGGTCCCACCAATTTTTACATTTCCGGCAATACTCCCGCTGGTTTCTTTGATCTCACCTTGAGAAAAACGTTCCAGCACGCTTAGTTGCAATTCATTGATCTGAAGATCCAGGTCGAGTTGCGCGGCTACTTCACTTGAAGTATATTCCCCGGTTAGATCCATATCTAATTCCCCGCCTTTTGTAGAAAGATCCATCGCATAGTTTCCACCGCCTTTTGCGCTTGCATCAAGAGTCAGGACTCCAAGAGGAGCCTCCATAACCCGGAAATTCCTAATCTCTAAATCTGCTAACATGGCGGAACTCCCAAAGGGTTCCTCAAGAACCAGTTTTCCGTTCATATCCCCTCCTGCAAGTTCAGTTTCAGGATTAAAATATGAGAAAATGGTAGCGAGGTCAAAATGATCGAAATTAAGAGCTACGTGGTCTTTTTCTGTATTCCCTGAAGTATTGTCAATGAATATCTCCTGCTGATCACGGCTAATTCTGAAGTTATTGAATTTAATCATTTCGGTAGAATAGACGATGCTATTATTCTCCGGAATATTCCATTCT
>DATISX010000235.1:0-8226 GCA_035468275.1 Salegentibacter sp. | reverse complement strand
TATAAGCCCGGTGCCAACTTCGGCATTCCCGAAGACTAAAAGACTGGCCGGGCGCATGCCTAACCCTTTTTCTTCAGCATTTTTGGTATGATCTATCTCAGCAAATAAAATCAGCTCGTCAATATTGTTGATCTCGTTTTTAAGTCGGGAGAGACTTTCTTTGAAACTATGCTTGCTTTTTATACTTAGTATTCCTTCCTGATACCGCACTTTATAAGCACCTGTCTTTTTAGGATTTCGGCCGGTGACATCATAAGTGATATCCTTTAAATTCTTCCTGATACCCCGAAGAATATTTTTTGTCTTCAAGGCATAACGGTTTTTCAGAAGTGCTACGTTGCTGTAAGCAACCAAAATGTCTCCCTTCTCATTTTCAAATAAAAGAATTTTTAATGGCAGATCCAGCCCCGCTACCTGGCGGTTCTGCATTATTGGGGTTCCTGCCTTTGCATTTCCGAAGATAATAAGTCTGGAGGGAAGTAATTCCCTTCCGGTTTTTCGGGCATCTTCAGCATGATCAATTTCAGCAAAAATCTGTATTTCTTTTTCTTCTGCAAGGCGATCCTTAAGGCGGGAATAGGTCTCTTCGAAATCATGTTTGCTTTGAGCGAACATGAGCGCAGCAAAATCCTCCTCCTGTGCATTTACAGGCATCAAAGAGAACCAACTTAAAACTATCATAAGTAAAAATGACCTCATTTTAAAATCTTAATCGAATATTCACCCTTTAAGTTAATGAAATGCAGAGAAATAAAGAAATACCTGAATCAGGAAATTGAATTTTATAATTAAATTGACAAAACGAAAATTCAGGGATAGTTTAAATCTTTTATCTTTACATCTTCGACTACCAAATCTAACTTTGACTTATGCATGTAGCCATTGCAGGAAATATAGGGGCAGGAAAAACCACCCTCACTAAATTATTAGCAAAACATTATAATTGGGAAGCTCAGTTTGAGGATGTTCTGGAAAATCCATACCTGGAAGATTTTTACAACAAAATGGAACGCTGGTCTTTTAACCTGCAGATATATTTTTTAAACAGCAGGTTCAGACAAATTCTTCAGATTAGGGAAAGTGGAGAAAAAATCATTCAGGATCGTACCATTTATGAAGATGCCCATATTTTCGCTCCCAATCTACACGCTATGGGCCTTATGACTAACCGTGACTTTGAGAATTACAGGTCTTTATTTGATTTGATGGAAAGCGTAGTTCAGGGCCCTGACCTTTTGATCTATCTGCGCAGCAGTATCCCGAATCTTGTTAACCAGATCCACAAACGCGGACGTGATTATGAAAATTCAATTTCAATTGACTACTTAAGCCGACTTAATGAGCGTTACGAGGGCTGGGTGCATAATTATAACAAAGGAAATCTGCTTATTATAGATGTTGATAATATTAACTTTGTGGATAACCCGGAAGATCTTGGGGATATTATAAACCGTATTGACGGAGAATTGCATGGTTTATTTTAAAAATTGAAATTATGGAATCTACTAAATTAAAAAGACCAAAACATAAGGGCTCTCCCAAATTATTTGATAATCCAATCCTGGAGAAATTAACTCATACCCATATATCACTCCCCCTGATAATTTTTGGAGTGATCGCTGCAGTTTTGGTATACTATGGAATTGTGGAAAAGGGCTTTGAAGCTCCTATGATGGTTCTCTTGTTCTTAGGTGGATTGTTCTTCTTTACCCTGGTGGAATATTTAATGCACAGGTATTTATATCATATTCCTGCAACCACCCCACGTAAACAGAAAATCTCCTATACTATGCACGGTGTTCATCATGACTACCCAAAGGATAAATCCCGTCTTGCTATGCCACCGCTACTGAGTTTGATAATTGCTAGCGTACTATTTATTATTTACCGGGCAGTTCTTGGCGATTATGTTTTTGGATTCCTGGCAGGATTTTTAATCGGGTATGCAGGATATCTTGCTGTGCATTATTCGGTGCATGCTTTCAAAGTGCCTGGTAACTTTTTAAAGACCTTATGGCATCATCACAGCATTCATCATTACAGGGAACCTGACAGAGCTTTTGGGGTCTCTTCGCCCCTATGGGACCATATCTTTGGAACCATGCCCAGAAAGTCCGTTAAATCCCAACGAACAGCCGTTGGAGCCAGTATAGACGATTAAGTTACAGATCCCGCAACAAAGCGGGATTTTTTATTTTATAAATCCGTTTTCCCGGGCATGCTCCACAGCCTGTTCAGAAGATTCTACCATCAAAACCGGAGTGGTTTCAAAATTATCAATAATACTCTTTACCCGCTGCATTTGTTTCCTGTGTTTCACGCTTCTAAGGTAGATCGCCAAAATTCTGTTTGGATACTGGGCAGCGATTTCGGTATAAATGGAAGCATCGTGTTCCCCGCTATCGCCGATAAGAATGAAATTAAGACTGGGATAGGTTTTTAAAATATTCGCAATCTCTTTTTGTTTATGTGGTTTTTCCGGTTTCAGGCTTCGGTCAAAAGGAGTTTTAAAGTTCCGAAGCAGCATTGGCCCTCTAGGAAACTGGTTATAATCCAGGAATAGTTTAAGGTATTCATAAAGATTCCAGGGACTGTTGCTTAAATAAAACATTGGATTCTTATTCTTTCCTGAAACTCCCAGGTGCAGTTTTTTGTAAAATTCGGGAGCGCCTTTCAGCGGGATCCTCCGATACGCATTAGTTAACAAAGAGTTCTTTAGCAAGCGCCATTTTAAAAAGGAAGTTACACCCGTGTGTAAAATAGTGTCATCGATGTCGCTAATCACTCCAAATTCAGCTTCAGGATCAGGTATAAGAAAACTGCCGGTAAAGGGTTCTTCCAGCAGTTCAGTCTTTTTCCCCAGCGGGCCGCGGTAAAATAGCTGATAATCCACCCAACCTTCTTCATCGGCATGCTCTGCAAGATTTTGATCCAGGACATCATCAAATAAAAAGTAGCCTTCAGGACCTGTCCTGGTGGTAGCGATAATTTTATCTGGTAAAACCAACTCCACCTCGGCATCCGGAATCTCGAAAGTATCAAATTGCTTCCAGGTATTTCTCAGGGTTTTAAATAAAGAAGGGTCTTTTGCAATTTTAAGCTTATCGTTATCCAGCACCCTGCCCAATATATAAAGATGTGAATGAGTGCCATAACTGCGGTAAGGCGTAATAAGGATCTGATCTAACATTTTATACCTACCGGCAAGTTTCCTGATGCGTTTCTTCATTAATTTTTTGGCTTTAATTCAAGATATAAATTCTATAGTGGCCCTAACAGGCTTTAATTAAATTTTAGGAATTCTCCAGCCGTGTGATAGCCCTTTCCATAGATATCCCCTTTCCAAGAACTCTTTTAAAGCTATCTTTTTTTTCTTTAATGCGGTCGGGCATTGTTTCAATAGTGAAATCCCGAATCTGAAGGCCTTTTTTCACTTCTTTCCAATCCAAAGGAGCCGAAACAGGAGCGCCGGGTTTCGGCCTCACGCAATATGGAGCCGCCAGGGTCTGACCTCGCCTGTTCTGAAGATAATCCAGGTAGATCTTGCCTTTTCTTGCCTTCACAGCTCGCTCCATGCTGGTTAGCTTCGGAAGTTTTTCTTGAATATAATAGCAAATGAGTTTAGTGAAATCCCGCGACTGATCATAATCGTACTTTGCACCTAGGGGAATATAAATATGAAGCCCACTCGAACCGGAAGTTTTACAATACCCATCGATTTTTGCCAATTCCAGCACCTCTTTTGCGGCCTGGGCAACCTCAATAACCTCCTCAAAAGTATTTTTATCTGAAGGGTCTATATCTATTACCGTATAATCGGGATGGTCCAGATCATCCTTGCGGGAGTTCCAGGGGTTAATTTCTATGCACCCCAGATTGGCCATATAAAGTAAAGTCGCCTCGTTCTGGCATAACATATATTCTATCTCTTTTTCCGCAGATTCTGAATAAATATTTATGCGCTCTATCCAATCGGGCATCTGACCTTCGGTGTCTTTCTGATAAAAACCGGGTTTGGTAATACCATTAGGGTGCCGATGTAGATTTTCAGGTCTGTCCTTTAGATATGGCAGAATTTGTTCTGAAACTTTTATATAATAATCTATCAGATCATACTTCCTGAAACCTGAATCAGGCCAGTATATCTTTTCCAGACTAGTGAAATCCACCGAAATTCCGCCCACATCAAGTCTTGCCCCCGATTTACGGACCTTTCCTTTTGCTTTTGGAGCTGCGGTTTCTTTTTCCCGGGTGATCTCTTCAGGTTCCTTATCTTCCCTCAGACTTTTAAAAACCGGATGTCGCAAAATTCCGTTTTTGGTCATTTCTGAATATTTCACTTCACAAATGAGTTCTGGTTCCATCCACGTAGGCTTGCGGCCTTTAAGGTTTATTTTCTTCGGAAACGGACTTTCCTTTGTTTCGTATTTTTTAAACTTTTTGAGCAAGTCTTTTTGTTCTTCATTGCTGAAACCGGAGCCGCAATTTCCGATATAACTCAGTTCTCCATCCCGGAAAGTTCCCAGGATCAAAGACCCAAAAACAGCTCCTTCTGAATCGGTATATCCACAAATTATAGCTTCACGGGTTTGCACCGCTTTTATCTTCAGCCAGCTTTCACTGCGATAGCCCGGGGAATATGTAGAATCGGCCTTTTTAGCTATTACGCCTTCCAGTCCTGCATCGATTGCCTTTTTGTAAAAAGCATTTCCCATCCCCTGAATGTGATCGCAATAAACTACAGCATCAAGATCTTCGAGAACCTCCGGGAGAAGGCTCTTTCGCTCCAGCAATGGTAAATCCAGCATCGAATGACCATTTAGATAAAGCATATCAAAAACATAGTATCTCAATTCCCCCTTAGTTTTACTGTCGTAATTTTGTAAGGTCTGAAAATCGGGGACACCGTCTTCATCCAGGATAACTACTTCCCCGTCCAGGATTAAGTCGTGTTCAATTTGTTCCAGGTCCTTCCTAAGCTTCGGGAATTTTTTATTGAACGAGACTCCGTTCCGGGAATATAAGTTAACCTCGCCATCCTGAATATTAGTGACTACACGATAACCATCCCATTTTATCTCATAGATCCAATCCGGATTATTGAATATTTTTTTAGTTGCTGTGGCCAACATAGGTTTCAGAAAATCATCGGGATCAATTTTTCTGATTTTCCCCGGTTCCTTTTTAGTTTCAGCAGCATCTTTCTCTGCAAAGACTTCCGCATCATAATCCAGATCAGTAGAATAGTCGTCTTTTTTCTTTATCAATAACCACTGATTTTCACCACGACTCGTACGCACAAGTGCAAACTCTCCCCTTATCTTTTGTCCTTTAAAGTTGATTTTTAAATTACCAGATTCTAACTGTTCCAGTAAATTGTCTTCAGTCCCTTCGGAAGAATGAAAGATTCCCCTATCCCAGATTTTCATAACTCCGGCACCGTAATTCCCTTTGGGAATAGTTCCTTCAAAATCGAGATATTTTACGGGATGGTCTTCTGTATGAATGGCAAGTCGCTTATCTTTCGGATTCATGGAAGGTCCTTTGGGCACAGCCCAGCTTTTAAGAACACCTTCCATCTCCAGCCTGAGGTCATAATGCAGTCTTGAAGCCTGATGTCTTTGGATCACAAATCTACCGCGATTCTCATCGCTGTAATCACCTCCGGGCTCGGGGGTATCTTTAAAATTTCGCTTTTTGATATAATCTTCAAGGCCCATTTCCTATGAAGCTTTTTTCTTTTTCTTTTCAAGACTGGCCTTTAATTGTGCCATAAGATCTTTTGCTGGTGTAGGCTTGCTTTCAAACTCTTCAGGTTTAAGCTTTTTACCTGTACTCTTGGATTCTATGATTTTCATCAACTGACTGTTATAAACATCCTTGAATTTATCAAGTTTAAATTTGGAAGTATGTTGTTCTATAAGAGAAATAGCCATATCAACCTCTTTTTTGGTCACTTTGGTTTTAGGCAATTTAAGATCTCCCGTATCCCTGATCTCATCAAAAAACCTGATTACGTGCAAAACCAGAGCTTTATCATAAACTCCTACCAGAGCTAAATGTTCCTTCTGCCTCATCACAAATGTCGCTACGCCAAGTTTTTTGGTTTTCTTAAGCGCATCCCGAAGCAAGTTATAAGACTTGCCCCCTTCTTTTTGCGGTTCGAGGAAGTATGGTTTTTTAAATAAAACTTCAGCAACCTCGTCTTCCCCAACAAATTCTTCAATATCTATGGTTTTGCTCTTTTTGATATTGGCATTATCGAAATCTTCTTTCTCCAGCACCACGTAAGCATCCTCTTTCTTAAATCCCTTTACGATGTCTTTCCATTCCACCTCTTTTCCGGTTTCTTCATTCACCCTTTTATACCTGATTCTGGCATTATCATGCTTGTCCAGCATATCCAATTCCAGACGCCGGTCTTCTGAACCCGAATAGAGTTTTACCGGAATAGACACCAGCCCAAAACTTATTGAACCATTCCAAATTGACCTCATAGTAAAGTGTTTATCCATTAAAATTAAGCTAATTATCGCCGGACCTTAGTTGTAGCTATGTTAAAAGTAACAATGCCGATTTTTGAAGTAATTTTAATAGAACCTCAACAAAGCTTTATCACATATTTAACTATAAAAGAACGAGTTAGCCGTTAACTTTAAACTCCATTTTATTAACCATTTTTTAAATTATTTTTTATGAAAAAACTTGAAGATTTATTCGAGCACCAGCTAAAAGACCTGTATAGCGCTGAAACACAATTGATCAAAGCTTTGCCTAAAATGGCCAAAGCAGCAACCGATGACAAACTAAAAAAGGCATTCGAAAAGCACCTTAAAGAGACCGAAGAACAGAAGAAAAGACTTGAGGAAATCGCGGAAGAACTGGAGATTAAACCAGGCGGGGAAGAATGCAAAGCCATGAAAGGCCTCATTCAGGAGGGAGAAGATTTCCTGAAAGAAGATGCATCGAAAGAAGTAAGAGACGCCGGAATAATTGCCGATTCCCAACGTATTGAACATTATGAAATTTCGGGATATGGAACCCTTGTGCGTTATGCAAAAGAATTGGGGCATACGTCTATTGCCAATAAACTTCAAAAAACCCTGGATGAAGAATACAAAGCCGATGAGACGCTGGATAAACTTGCGGAAAGCCGAATTAATAAAAAAGCTAAATAACAAGTTTGAATTAGCCGAAAAAGCCCGTTTAAAGATAGACTTCAAACGGGCTTTTTTTATTTTAGGTTTAAGTACGCTATAGGCTTATATAAAATTATTTTATTTTATAATAACTTCAAAAACTTCTTCTGTTGGTGAAACTTCTCCAACCTGCGGTGTATCTTCCGGTTCGTTGGGAACTTCCTCTTCTGTATGTCCTCCCAAAATTGGCGCCATTACTAAACCTATCAAACAGGTAAGCTTGATAAGGATATTCATAGAGGGCCCTGAAGTGTCTTTAAAAGGATCTCCTACCGTATCTCCGGTTACTGCTGCCTTATGGGCTTCAGAACCTTTATAGGTCATCTCACCATTGATCATTACTCCAGCTTCAAAAGATTTCTTAGCATTATCCCATGCACCTCCGGCATTGTTTTGGAAAATTGCCCAAAGCACCCCACTAACGGTAACACCGGCCATATATCCTCCAAGCATTTCAGCAATAAGAAGATAATCGTAACCAAATAACATTGGTAAAACAACAATTGCAATCGGGAAACCAATGGTAAGCACTCCTGGCAACAGCATTTCTTTTAAAGCCGCCTGGGTGGAAATAGCTACACATTTATCATATTCCGGTTTTCCGGTTCCTTCCATAATTCCGGGAATTTCCTTAAACTGACGGCGTACTTCCTCTACCATTTTCATAGCAGCTTTACCTACCGATTTCATTGCAAGAGCGGAGAATACTACGGGTACCATTCCACCAATGAACAACATGGCAAGTACAGGAGCTTTAAAAATATTGATTCCGTCAATTCCCGTAAAGGTTACATAAGCGGCAAAAAGTGCCAGCGAAGTAAGAGCTGCAGAGGCAATCGCAAAACCTTTTCCGGTTGCTGCGGTTGTATTTCCTACGGAATCAAGAATATCGGTACGTTCCCGGACTTCAGGGGGAAGTTCGCTCATCTCGGCAATTCCTCCCGCGTTATCTGCAATAGGTCCAAAGGCATCAATTGCAAGCTGCATAGCCGTAGTGGCCATCATCGCTGATGCCGCCAAAGCCACA
>DATISX010000234.1:0-2413 GCA_035468275.1 Salegentibacter sp. | reverse complement strand
ATGCAGGCCATGTACGGTAGAAACGGGGAAAGTCCGGTAATCGTAATCGCAGCGAGTACTCCGGCCAACTGCTTCAATTACGCATACCAGGCTTCAAAACTCGCCCTGGAACATATGACCCCGGTAGTATTACTCACCGATGGATATATCGCAAATGGATCAGCTCCCTGGAAAATAAAGAGTATCGACGAAATGCCGGAGATCAAAAACAACCTGGTTTCTGAGGTTAAAGAAAACTGGCATCCGTATGACAGGAATAAAGATACCCTGGCAAGAAACTGGGCAATCCCGGGAACTCCAGGACTGGAACACCGCGTGGGCGGACTTGAGAAAGACCGTATAACCGGTGATGTTTCCCACGTTCCGGAAAACCACGAGATCATGACCTTTACACGGGCCGATAAAGTTAAACGAGTTCAGAATTACATCCCGGAAATTGAGCCCGAGTTTGCTCAGGAAGGTGACCTGCTGGTTATAGGATGGGGAGGAACTTACGGCTCTCTGCATTCAGCAGTAAAAGAATTGGTTGAAGTAGAAGGATACATGAATGTAGGTTTTGCTCATTTCAATTATATCAATCCACTTCCTAAAAATACGGGAGAGCTTTTAAGCCGATTTAAGAAAATACTTGTTTGTGAGTTGAACAACGGGCAATTTGTAAATATTCTTAGAATGCACTTTGAAGAGCAGAAATTCCTTCAGTTTAATAAAATTCAGGGCTTGCCTTTCGCCAATAGCGAACTCATAGAAAAATTCAAACAAATAGCAGAGTAATCATGGAGACAAGTGTAAAAAAATATACCTACAAAGATTTTGCAAACGACCAGGAAGTAAGATGGTGTCCCGGCTGTGATGACTATGTTATTTTGCGTTCGGTACAAAAGGCATTGCCTGAAACCGAAGTAAAAAAAGAAGATGTGGTCTTTATCTCAGGAATTGGTTGCTCTTCCCGTTTCCCTTATTATATGGGAACCTACGGGATGCACGGAATTCACGGGCGCGCTCCCGCCATCGCCTCAGGAGTGAAACTGGCAAATCCGAATCTAAGCGTTTGGGTAATTACCGGAGACGGAGACAGTATGGCCATTGGAGGAAACCACTTCATCCATGTTTTAAGACGGAATATCGACCTAAATATCATCCTGTTCAACAACGAGATCTACGGACTTACAAAAGGGCAGTTTTCGCCCACCTCGCTGGTAGGACAGAAAACCAAATCTTCTCCTTACGGAAACACTCAGCCACCGTTTCAGCCGGGAGAACTGGCTATTGGGGCGAAGGCCCGATTTTTCGCAAGAATAGGGGGAAATGCGCCAAAGGAAATGACCGATATCTTTATTCAAGCTCAGAAATTCAAGGGCACTTCTTTAGTTGAAGTGCTTCAGAACTGTGTGATCTTCAATGATGGATGTTATGTAAAGTATACCGATAAAAATGTAAGAGAAGACCAACAGCTTTTTGTAGAGCACGGAAAACCGATGCTCTTCGGAAAGAATAAAGACAAAGGTTTGATCTTAAACGGACTGAAGCTGGAAACCGTTACCATCGGTGAAAACGGAATCACGGAAGAGAATATTCTTATTCACGATGCCAAAATCGAGGATCCTACACTACACCAAATGCTGGTAAGATTGGAGCATCCTTTAGTGACAGGAATAATTAGAAGTTTTCAGGATGTTACCCTGGAAGAAAGAGAAGACGCCTTAACTGCACAGATAAAAGCGAAATCTGAATTCAGGAAAACTGACGATCTTTTCTTTTCCGGAGAAACTTATCAGGTAAATTAAAACATACCTGATTAGCATCAGTTTTTAAGCCCTTGAAAACTGTTAATTTTATTAACATATTAAGAACTATATTATGGGTTCAGAAGCACTGATAGTATTCTTCCTCGCCGGCGTAATTCTGGTCGCCGGCGCGAATTTTATCTCAAATTTAATATCACACAAATCAGATAATCCGCAAAAAAGGGAACCTTATGAAAGTGGGATGCCCACAATAGGCCCTACCTGGGTTCAGTTTAAAGTGGGTTTTTATCTCTTCGCAATTCTATTCTTAATCTTTGATGTAGAAATGGCTTTCATTGTTCCCTGGGCAGTAGTGTATCAGGAAGTAGGGACTGTCGCTTTGGTAGAGATTATCATCTTCCTGGGAATTCTGGGATTAGGATTGGCATATGCGTGGAAAAAAGGAGCATTAAAATGGAAGTAGAATCTCAAAAAGTACCCAAAGATTTTCCCGGCCAGGTTTTACCGGCAGGAAATGGGGCAAATATCATAATAACCTCTTTGGATAAAGTTATAAACTGGGGACGATCTAATTCATTATGGTCGCTGTATTTCGGGACAAGTTGCTGCGCCATCGAAATGATGCAAACCGGAGCTGCCCGTCATGATTATTCAAGATTTGGTTT
>DATISX010000233.1:0-16832 GCA_035468275.1 Salegentibacter sp. | reverse complement strand
GCTTGCTGTTCAATTTTAATTGTCTGACTTCGGTTACCATTTACCAATTTTACTTTATAAAAAGCTGTATTGATCTGGTCTCCAATGCCTCGGGCAATATATTTATTCCCAACAGCTGCCCAACCTTTATGATCGCGGTATAGATCTGCCATAATTTTCCTTGAGAGTCTTACATCCTTAAAGGACTGGTTGTGTCTTTTTAACTCTCCTTCATCATCGAACTCAGCATCCAAAGATCCTTTGGAAGTTCTGAAGCTCACCAGATAAGAATCATAATCCTTGTCAAGCTGATCGATTAAAGTCAGGACGTTAAAATTATTCTTCATAAATCCTATGGGATTTTGCATAAACTCTCCTGTGTATTCCTCCTTTACCGAAAATGTATATTCATCAACATCTCCTGCAAGTTTTTCAGAAACCGGGTTCATATATACCCTTGCTTCCCCAAGTTCGGTAATCTCCTGTGATTGAGCGGTTGCCATAAAGCATACCAGCAACAAATAAAAAATTAAATTTTTCATGATAAAAATATTTAGTGATTAATAATTACGTTTTAAATAGTCAAAAACGTGTAATGGGGTTTAAATGAGGTTTTGAATTTTGAGATTCAAAGCCTTCTGAAATTTTCGGAGGTAGGATTCCCGATAATTCCTTGCAGAGAGCCGAAGGCTTAAGCTTCTGCGTACTTGTAATTTCTTATATGTAAAAGTAGAATAAAAGAGGACTGTCCGCAATCCCATTTTAAGGTGAAATTTCCCCCGGAGTATTAGTCTTAATACTTATAAATCAGTAATTTATATGAAAAAAAGGGTTTTATCCCCCCTCCTTATGGGGGAGGCTAATTTTAAAGTTGTTTTTTAATTTTTGAAAATCAGCAATTCTTTTAGAAATGTGAAGCTGATTATTTCATTTTGAATTATCCCCGCGCTTTCTGTAAAAGAGTTTAAATATCTCCATAGCCACAAGAATTAAAGTCGCGGTGAAGAATAACCTGATCCATTCTCCTCCCGAAACAGGGTCCAGTGTAAGAAGTTCTTGCATAAATGGAATGTGCATCGCAAGGATATGGATGCCCTGAGCAGCCAGGATTCCCATAATGAGAATATAATTATTGCTTAAAGGAATTCTGAAGGCCGACCGGGTTTCGGAACGAGCATTGAGTGCGTGGAAATTCTGAAGTAAAACCATTAATAATAAAATTAGATTGCGAGCCGTGCTTTCCTCATAATTCAAATTATTGATTAAATGATACCAGAGGCCAAAGGCGAGCAGACTGATAACCGAGGCAGATACCAATGTTTGTTTGATCATTAGAGGATCAAAAATACTTTCGTCTGGTTTTCGGGGTTTTTGAGTCATAACTTTTTTCTCTCCCGCTTCAAAAGCTAGTGCTACATCCTGGATCCCATTGGTGACCAGGTTAAGCCAAAGCAATTGGACGGGTAGGAAGGGCAGGGGCAGGCCTGCCATAAGGGACATCCCAATACATAATAGTTCGGCTGCTCCCGTAGAGATTAGCAAATAGATGATCTTTCTGAGGTTGGCGTAAGTGAATCTGCCTTCCTCAATTCCAGCGGCAATTGAAGCAAAATTATTATCGCTTAGAATAATTGAAGCAGTGTCTTTGGCAACATCGGTTCCGTAACCCATAGCTACCCCGATATTTGCCGTTTTCAGCGCCGGAGCATCATTTACCCCGTCTCCGGTTACCGCGATGAAATGTCCCGATTCCCTTAACGCCTTTACAATTAATTGTTTTTGATGCGGGGAAACACGGGAATACACACGTTTTGTCTTTAAGATCTCCCGAAAGTTTTCTTCCCCGCCGGCGATGATCTCTTCCAGTTCGTTTCCACTTATGAGTTCCTCAGGGCCTTTCGCGATTCCTATCTCCTTTGCAATTGACAGCGCCGTTGCCGGATGATCTCCCGTGATCATAGCTACCTGAACTCCGGCCCGGTAACAATCCTCCACCGCTGGTTTGGCCTGTGGACGTAAGGGGTCAATAAGGGCGATGAAACCCAGAAATTCCATTTCCGGTAATTCTCCAACCGCTTTTACCTCGTCTACATTTCCACCTCCTACTGCTATAATCCTGTATCCATTTTGGGCATAGCGCACTGATTCTTCCAGGAGCTCACGATATTTTTCCTCGTTTATCCTGGGACGTAATTTTTCTACTGCCCCCTTATAGGCAATCTTTAATTCCTGGTTCTCCTTATAATAGACCGCCGCGTATTGTCTTTCTGATTCGAAGGGTATTTCGCTGATCTTTTCTATATTCTGAAGTAGCTCTTTTGGGGAGGAATTTCCCTTGTACGCAATACTTAATAAAGCCACATCTATAGGGTCTCCGGAATAACTCCAGTAGCTGTTGTTCTTAAACAGCTCACCCTCGTTGCAAATTATTATGCTGTTTATAATTCTTCTAAGATCTTCCGTGACATCAAAGTTGACTTCAGCATCATTTCCATTCTTAATCTTGCCTTCCCCGTTATAGCCTTCTCCGGTAAGGCTGAAAACCTGATTGTCGGGAAGAACGATCGCCCGGGCTGTTTGCTGGTCAACGGTTAGAGTGCCCGTTTTATCGGTAGCGATAAAAGTGCAGCTTCCCAGGCCTTCCACGGCGGTTAATTTTCTGATGATAACATTCCTTTTGGCCATCCTGGAAGCACCTATGGAAAGCGCAACAGTCATCGCTATAGGCAAGCCTTCCGGTATAGCTGAAACAGCCACTGCCACCACAAAGAAAAATATTTCCCTCATCGGTATTCCACTGTAATAGCCCAATACGCCCAGTAATACAACTGCAATAAGGATGATTATACTGATGCGTTTGGTGAATTTTTCCATCCGCTTAACCAGCGGAGCTTTCCCGATGCTTAAATCTTTGAGGGAAGATGCGATTTTCCCGATCTCTGTTTCCTTTCCGGTCGCTATTACCAGCCCGGTTCCTCTTCCTGTGCTGATAGTGGTTCCCGCAAATAACATATTGAACCGCTCAGCCACCGGTACATTTTCCTTATCCAGGGCCTCACTTTGCTTGTTTATGGCCAGGGATTCCCCGGTAAGAATAGCTTCTTCGGCAGTAAGGTTGTTTTCCGTGATTATTCTAATATCGGCCGGAACCTTATTTCCCGACTCCAGAATTACAATATCTCCGGGAACCAGTTCTTCCCCGTCTATCACAAAACTTCTTCCCTCTCGCTTTACGCGTACTTTTAACTTTATCATCTGTTCCAGGGCTGAAGCCTTTGCCTCAGCTTTCCATTCCTGAAAAGCGCCAATGATGGCATTGATAAGCAATACGATGATTATAAAACCGGCATCTGAATATTCTCCCAGCACTATAGAAACTACTGCCGCCACCAGCAAAACATAGATCAACGGACTTAAAAACTGGTTAAGGATGATCTTGAATAAGGTGAGTTTTTTAGCAGAGGGCAGGGTATTCCGGCCATATTTTTCCATCCTTGCGGGAATTTCTTCCGAAGAAAGTCCTGCCGGGGAAACATCGAGTTTTTTTAGACTCTCTTCTGGGCCGGTGTGATGCCAGAGAAATTCTCCCATCTCATTCAATTATACCTGTTATTTAAAAATGATGAATTCTGTCATCACAAAATGCCATTTGAAAAGTAGGTAAGCGGGGAAGGCAATATTTGTTGAGCTTGATAAAGCTTAATTTTTGCCTGTTCTAAAATACGAAATCAGCAGGATTTAAAAGCTGCTTTCTATCAGTATTTGCTGAAAAAAAGAATGTCGGGCACCTTCGCCGGTTACACTTAGAATAAAAAATATATTTTCCAAGAATAACCTCCCTAATCTTATCAAAACCTGACGATTATCATAATCTTATTGGTTCTTTAGAACTACTTTTAATTACCTGAAGAATTTCTGTTTAGGGGGATTTCAGACTTTTTGGGTGTTTTTGCCATAATCCTCTGCTATTACCTAATTTTTTCAACTATGATAAAAAAAATTATTAATCTAAGTTTTTTATTGTTTTCGGCTTTTGCTTTTTCTCAGGCCGGACACATTATGCAGGGAATGGGCGCCGTAAACATGTCTATGGGAGGTGCCGCGACGGGCCAGCCTCTTGATATTTCGGGGGCTTTACACTGGAACCCTGCCGCTATTTCTTCTTTCGATGAAAAGACGATTAAATTCGATCTCGGCTTGTTCTTTTCGTCTCCGGAACTCTATTCCACAGTACCTGAGTTTGATGATACAGGGCAGCCAACAGGAAATTTTTACAGGGGTCACACGGAAGACGACCGCGGAGCTTCCCCGATGCCGGCTTTGGCTATGCTATGGGGTAAGGAAGACAGCAGGCATACTTTTGGAGCTTTTCTCTTCGGAATTAGTGGCTTTGGGGTAGACTTTCCTGAAAATTCCAGCAACCCTATTAGTATGCCTCAAAGTATGGGAGGCTTCGGTCATATCGAATCAGATTATATGTTGCTGCAGGGAGGGATCACTTATGCTTACGAGCTCTCAGATAATTTTTCTGTCGGCTTTAATCCAACCATCAATTATTCAGCGCTGGAACTTTTACCGAATCCAACCGCCAATCCAACTATGGCCGGATATCCCGGCACCGATAAAGCTTCGGCTATTGGTTTTGGGGGACAAGTAGGTGTTTTTTATGATTCCGATATGGGCTTTAAAGCCGGGGCTTCTTACAAGACTAATCAGTATTTCAGCGAATTCGAATTTGAAAATACCTACCTGGACAATTCAACTTCTACCAATGAATTCAGGATGGACTATCCGGCAATTCTTTCTCTGGGTGTAGGTTATTCTGCAGGCGATTTCGATCTGGCATTGGATTACCGAATGGTGGATTATGAAAACACCGATGGTTTTTCTGAAACCGGATGGACCCAGAATGCTTCGGTTAGAGGTTTCGGATGGGAAAATATGGATGTGATCTCCGCAGGAATTCAGTATAAAGGAATAGACAAATTGCCTTTGCGGGTTGGGTATACCTATAGCTCGAACCCAATCCCCGAAGAGCTTGCGTTTTTCAATATTCCGGCAACGGCAATTATCAAAAATGCCTTTCAGTTTGGTTTAAGTTATGAGATCAGTCAAAACTTTAACCTGGATGCGGTTTATCACCACGGATCCAGTGATGGCCGAACCGCAGGACCACTCCTTAATCCAATGTTCGCACAAAATTATCCTCCCCATGGAGCTATCCCGGGAAGTGAGGTGTCTTACGAGATGACCACCGATCTCCTGATGTTCGGAATAAGTTATAAATTTAAGGCGCCGGCTCAGCAATAAGCCTGGGAAACCTTGAATTTAAGTTTTGCTAGTGCCAGGAAAGGCTCAGGTAGATCATCTGCCTGGGCTTTTTGTATTTTCCGGGTCCTTCGTTTCTTAAAATAAATTACTTAAAATATTTCCCGAAATCATACTTTCTTAAAGTTATGTGAAAATTTATTTATATTCGCCGCTAGTGTTAAGGAAATTTTAACTTTTGAAGATGAGCGATGAATAACATGTTATTAAAATTGAAACTGGGACTCTACAGTAGTCTTAATAATTTATGCAAGCCTTTTGTTACCGTACACCTTATTCGGAAGCATCCTTATCTTTTTTTGATGCTGGGAGCTGTACTACTCGCCATTCTCCTTTTCTGGTTAGGGGCGTTTCTTTTCGGCTTTCTGAACTAAATTCTGCCAACTGTTCAATCCTAATTAGATAAAGGCAATAAAAAAAGGGAGCAAACGCTCCCTTTAGTGACAATAAATCAGGCTTATTTAATTAGTTTCCATATCCTGCATTCTTTCTTTTACCCTGGCATAAAGGGCGCTGTCTCTTTCCATCATTGTTGCCATATGCTGTACCATTCGCTCCCGTTTTTGTTCTGTCAATTGCATCGTGGTATCTGCTTCCATCATGTTCATCATATTCATTCGCATAGAATCCATCATTTCAGGATTGTTCTTCATCATATTCTGCATCTGCTGGCGGCCATACATATTGCGCATCATAGGTCGGTTCTGTTGCATCATATCCATGGAACCACGATTTTCCCGCATTTCTTCCATAAACTCATTGAAGAGTTTTTCATCGCTTAAGATCTGTTCATAAACATCTTCCCGTTGTTCTGCATTTTCAGACAGGTCAACTCTGGTTTCAGTTTCGCAGGAGGTAAATAAAGCCAGCATTAATAAAGTACTCAATACTGTGCTAAGGCTTGTTTTTAAATTTTTCATAATACTCATTTTTGGTTGGTTGATTTCTTCAGTGTTTTTTCGGAAAGACCATTAATAATCCCTTTTCCACTTCTGATATTAATTAAACAATTGATACCATTGAAGATACGAACTATTACCGACTTGTTAAATCGTCTTGGGTTTTTGTTAACGTTCCTGTCTATTCCTGTTCCAGTTTTTTAAGGACATTAATGCCATTGATGTTCTGCGGATCGATCTCTATAGATTTTTTATAGTTTTCTATGGCAAGTTCTCTTTGTCCGGCTTCTAAATAGGCTTCCCCCAGGCTATCGTAAACATTTCCTGAATCCGGAAACTCCTCTACATTTATTTTGAAAACTTCTATTGCTTCCTCAGTCTTCCCTGATCGCAGTAATTGGTAGCCAATCATATTCATTTCGTTTTCCTTAATGGCATAAGTTTCCTCCTCTTTTAAAGTATTATATTTTTCCATTCCTGCTGTAACTCCTTCATTCATGAAAACAGGAAGTAATTCCATTGCTATCGAGCGTTTCGGCATTTCATAATCGGTATCGTAAAGAATGTTAATGATAGACCTGGCCATTTCGCCCAGGTTGGTTCCACCGGTATTGTTTAAAAGAACAATAAGATGTTGGTCATCGGGAACTCGAATTAACAGCGTATTAAACCCGTTGATGCCCCCACCGTGTGCTATAGTTTGAATGCTATCCTGGGTTTTTCCGATGGGCATTTTTCCTATTCCCCATCCATATCCATAATGCGAATCCCCATCTTTTATTTGTTCTGAAAACATTTGCTCCTTAAGTTCTTCACTTAAAAGATCTTCTTCATAAAGCGCCTGGTCCCATAGGTATAAATCTTCAACGGTAGAATACAGGGAACCGGCAGCATAGGGAATAGACATATCCAAATAAGGCGCATTGCGGTACTCATCACCTGTGCGTTCATATCCCGAGGCTCTGTTTTTAATGAGCTTTCCATGATGATCATAACCGGAGTTTGTCATTCCCAGCGGTTCGAAAATATTTTCCTGGAGCATTTCCTCGTAAGATTTTCCCGAAACTTCTTCGATAATATGCCCCAAAAGAAAATACCCCGAATTATTATAAGCGAATTTTTCTCCCGGAGTGAATTGTAAGGTCGAATCGGCAAATGTTTTCACAAACTCCCCCGGAGGGTAAGGGTCGCGGCTTTGGTTCTCAAAAAATCCCGGAAAGGAGGTGTAACTGGGAATTCCCGAGCTATGATTTAATAAGTGATGAATAGTAACCTTATCAGCCGCAGGACCTGAATAATCAGGTAAATAGTTGGAAATTGGTTTATCCAGTTCCAACTTGCCGTCTTCCACCAGTTGCAGAATCACCATTGCGGTAAACTGTTTGGTGATGGAACCGAGCCTGTGTTTGGTGTGCGGCTCGTTAGGAATATCAAATTCCATATTGGCCATTCCATAACCTTCCTTAAAGATCACTTTTCCATTTTCCGCCACCAGCACCGAGCCGTTGAACTGTTCGTATTCGGAGAATTTTTCCATGAGTTCCTCGATCAGTTCTGCTTTGCTCTGTCCAACAGAAATGAGAGTGAATAAAAAAAGAAGCCCTGATATTAAGAGCTCCTTTTCATAACTGAAATTAAATTTTCGCATCATTGTAATCAGGTTTTTAGTTAGATATTATGCAAGAAAACAGGCTAGTTCAACGACCTGTATATCAGCAACCTAATTAAAGATAGTGCAAAAATTTAAATTTTCTGATTTTCAGTTTCCTGTTGGAAAACAAAACCTGTTTCTGCCTGCATAGGTTATTTTACTTCTTTGCGCAACACTTCCAGTGGTGGTCTGCGAATGACGCCTGTACTGTTTCCTAATCCTATGAGGAGAACCAGCAAAACAATGCCCGGGAAAAGAATTAAAAATGGCACCCACGAAGGAATAAAACTGGACTCAAAAACCAGCCATGCCAGTAACTGACTACTAATAAGGGATAGCAAAATACCAGAGAGACTTCCTAATACGCCCAGATAAATGTATTCAAGGGCAGCGATCTTCAGTATGACTTTGCTTTTTGCGCCAATGGTTCTCAAGAGTACGCTTTCCCTTATGCGTTGATATTTGCTGGTTCTCACCGCCCCAATCAACACGATTACTCCTGTAAGTATGCTGAAGAAAGCCATAAAATTGATGATCCAGGAGATCTTGTCCAGCAATCCTTCAATGACACTTAGCACCTGCCTGAGATCTATTATGGAAACGTTCGGAAATTTTCTTACCAGTTCCTGTTGCAGGGCCGCAGAGGAACTTTCATCCCGAACTTTGGTGGTGATCACCCTGAACTGCGGTGCTTCTTCCAAAACTCCCTCAGGAAAAACTATCGAAAAATTTGGTTGCATTCTGCTCCAGTCTACAGTTCTCACACTGCTAACCTCAGTATTCAGTAAAACTCCCTGTACATTAAAACTAAGTTTATCTCCCAGGCCAACTTTGGCATCTTCTGCAAAATTATCACTGATACTAATTGGTATATCTTCCCCTTCAGTAGCCGAAGTCCATTCGCCCTCCTCAAGGATTTCTGAAGAAATAAGAGAATCACGATAGGTGGTCCTGAACTCGTGGTTAAGTACCCATCGGTTTACTCCCGAGGTTGTGTCCTCTCTTATTTCATTAACCGATTTCCCTTTTATGCTTTGAACACGCATAGTGACAATGGGAATATTGTCCAGCAATGGGGCATTGTTTTCTGTTATAGTACTTACAACTGACTCTTGTTGTTCCGATTGTACATCTAACAGGATCATATTAGGGCTGTCGGCCTCTGTTTCCAGAGAGGCTTGGGCCAGCAACAGATCTTTGCTGAAATAAAGCGTGCTGATGAGAAAGCTTCCCACTCCAATGGCTAGAATAAGAATAAGCGTTTGATTTTGTGGCCGGAATAGGTTCAGCAAACTTTGCCTTGCCGGGAAACCCCACGAATTAGGGAAATATTTTTTAATGGCCTTCATGAATAGAGCTGCAACTCCCGCCAAAATGGAAAAGCTCACAAGAATTCCTGCTACAAAAGCAAGGGAATACTGCCAATCTTTTAGTAGCCAGAATGAAAAGAGAAATATGAAGAGGAAGATACCCAGAGACACGAATAATATTGCCCTTCGTGATCTCACTGTATCATCCTCCTGAACGCGTAGCGCCTGAAGCGGGGAGATGTAAATTGTCCCCATTAAAGGATATAGCGCAAACAACACCGACATGAATATTCCAAGCAAGACTCCCATCACGATGGCTTGCGGCACAAAACTTACCTGAACATCAACCGGTAACAGATCCTGTAAAAACAAAGGGAATACCTGTTGTAAGACCAGGCCTAATCCTGTTCCCAGGATTCCACCTATAAGTCCCATAAAGGCAACCTGAATCAGAAAGATCTGGAAACTTTGTCTTTTAGTGGCTCCCAGGCATTTTAGCACGGCAACCGCACGAAGTTTTTCCTTGATATATATATTTATTGCACTGGCAATACCTACACACCCAAGTAACAAGGCGATAAAGGCAACCAGGTTCAGAAACTTACCAAAATTCTCATACCGCCTGCCCAGCCTGTCGCTGGTTGAAGTATGAGTGTCAAGATCGGCGTCTTCCAGGTCCAGCACCGGCCCCAGCTCTTTGTCCATTTTCTCCAGATCGGTTCTGGGGCTTGCCTTAAAATAGAATTCATAATCAATCCGGCTTCCGGTTTGTACCAGCCCGGATTCTTCGATATATCTATAAGGAATCACCACCGGCGGCGCTACCGAACTAAAAAAAGCATTGCTTCCAGGCACCGAGTGTAAAGCACCTGCCACAGCTAAACGCACATCGCCAATTTTAATGCTGTCTCCAGCCTCTATTCCCAGTTGAAGCATTAGTGTAGCATCTACTAATGCTGTCCCATTTTCCTGGTATTCCTGTGCCGCCGTTACGGGAGTCGTTTCCAAAGCGCCATAAAAAGGGAAATCTCCTTCAATTCCTCTAACCTGCATGAGTCTGGTGGCACCGCTTTTTTCAAAAGCTACCATCGAAGCAAATTTGATCTCTTTTCCTTGAGCCCCACCAAGCGAATCCATTATTTCAATAACTCTCTCATTCGGGGGGCTGTCGCTGTCTATTTTGAAATCGGCCCCCATCAGGGCCTTGGATTGTAACTGTATATTGTCCTTAAGATTTTCTCCAAAAGATTGAATGCTAACCACCGCCGCGATTCCAAGGACGATGGAAGCCATAAAAAGAATAAGTTTCCGGCCGCTGGCTTTCCCATCCCGCCAGGCCATTTTTAAAAGCCAGCCAAAGTTCGCTTTTCCGAAAGTTTTATTTTGTGATTCCCTCATAATGCAGAAGTCTCTTTAGAGATTATTCTTCCGCCTTTAAGTCTAAGGATGCGCTGAGTTTTTTGAGCGAGCTCCAGATCATGGGTGACAATTACCAGGGTGGTTCCGGCTTCCTTGTTAAGTTCAAAAAGAAGTTTCACCACATTTTCTCCGGTTTCGGCATCCAGGTTTCCTGTGGGTTCATCGGCAAACAGGATGGATGGTTTAGTGGAAAAGGCCCGCGCCAGGGCGACTCGTTGTTGCTCTCCTCCTGAAAGTTGTGAAGGATAATGATCCATTCGGTCTTTTAATCCAACTTTTTCCAGCAGCTCTTTTCCGGTTTTTATAGCGTCTTTTGCGCCCTGTAATTCCAGGGGGACCGCTACATTTTCCAGCGCGGTTAAGGTTGGTAGCAATTGGAAGTCCTGAAATACAAAACCAACTTTTTGGTTTCTTAAAACGGCCCGTTCATCTTCGCTTAATTCACTAAGGTTTGTACCGCATAGTTCTATGAGTCCTGAATCTGCACGGTCTAAACCTGCACATAGTCCGAGTAGGGTGGTCTTCCCGCTTCCGGAAGGACCTACAATGGCAAAGCTTTCCCGTTCTTCAATATCAAAGCTAATGTCCTGCAGGACCTTTAATTTTCTTGATCCGCTGGAATAGCTCTTCTCCAGGTTGTGTACGTTTAATATCTTTGCCATCTTTAAATTCTGTAATTTTTATACTGATTTGACAAAATAAAGAAATGATTTTGATTATATTCCTTAAGCTATGAGAAACATACCTATCCTGACCATATTTTTATCTTTTTTACTCTTAATCTCTTGTGGAGATTCAGCTAAAAAAGAGGAGGAAAGAAAGGCAGAAGAAACCACCGAAACCGATCTTCCGGAAGAAAATAATAAAGAAAAAACAATTCTTTTCTTCGGAACCAGCCTTACCGCAGGTCTGGGACTTGAACAGGAGGAGGCATATCCGGCGCTTATTCAGCAAAAATTGGATTCTCTTGGACTAGATTATGAAGTGGTTAATGCTGGCTTAAGCGGAGAGACCACTGCCAGTGGAAAGAACAGGATCAATTGGGTGCTTAATCAAAAAGTAGATGTCTTTGTACTGGAACTTGGAGCGAACGATGGGCTTCGGGGAGTACCTCTAGAGGAAACCCGAAAGAACCTACGGGAGATCATAGACATAGTTCAGGAAAAGAATCCCGATACCAGGATCATCCTCACCGGAATGCAAATCCCGCCGAATATGGGTGAGGAATATACCTCTGAATTCCGTAATATTTTTCCTGAACTGGCTGAAGAATATGATCTGGAAATGATCCCCTTTCTCCTGGAGGATGTTGCCGGAATTCCTGAACTGAATCAGCAGGATGGAATTCATCCAACCGCGGAAGGCCAGAAAATAATGGCTGAGAATGTCTGGGAAGTTCTGGAGACTGAATTACCGGAATAAACCCCTGATATTTATATAGCCATCGCATTAAGTTTCACTTCATAGGGAAAAGCAAAACCAGAAACTTCTTTACCCGAGAGCCAACTCTGTCGGTCTTCTTGCTTTAAGACCACCGGCATTCGTTTCTTGTGGTTGTGAATTTCACTCATCAGTTCATTGGCTTCGGTGGTGACTATAGAGTAGGAGTTAACCAATTCCTTGGTTTTGGGATTGGTCCAGCTGGAATAGATCCCGGCAAAGGCAAAAAGCTCCTGTTCCTGGGGGGCGATGAAAAACTTTTGTTTTTCCTTGCCTTTTGCATCTTTCCATTGCCACTCGTAATATCCGTTTGCGATCACAAGGCACCGGTTTTCCACTGAATTTCTGAAGGCGGGTTTTTCGGTTATACTTTCTATCCGGGCATTAAGGGTCATCTTCTTTATTTTATCATCTTTAGCCCAGAACGGGATAAGCCCCCAGTTAAACATCTCGATCTCACCTTTGTTTTCATCGGTGATTACCGGGGTTTTCATAAAACTAAATGCATTGATCTCCTCCATTGGCGTGTAAGCTTCCGGCTCGATGAATCTTGCGTCAAAGGCACGCTCTATTTCAGTTAGTTTCGCATTTAGTTTGGTATGATAGCACATCTTACTTTTGTTTAGTTCTAATTTACAATTAAAAAAATAGTTGATTGCTGAAGATTTTCGGTAGAAAACAGGTTTAACCACTTTTATATAATCAAAATAAACACATCAAATCTAACGGATAAAAAATACTGAATTACCACCTCCCCTTATTTTTAAGGGGAGGTGCCGAAGAGGGAGGGAATTTCAATTGGTTATACCACATAAAATATATAAACCCAGAAACTACTTACCTCTGTAATTTTCTTTATTTTGTCGAAAATCCGACTTGCCCATTATGATTAAATATCTGAAACTCTTTCTTCTTATTAACTTATTTTTTTTCACCGAATCTTATGCCCAGGACAGCTTAACTTCCGCAACTGAAAAACTACAAATTGGGGTAACCGAAATGCCTCCCTTCGTAGTAAAAGATGATGGAGAATATTCAGGTCTCAGTATTTCCTCCTGGGAACTGGTCAACAAGGAGTTTGGGGCCGATTATGATTTCCGCGCCTATCCTTCTTTAATTGCCCTGATGGATGCCGTGGAAAATGGAGAAGTAGATCTCAGCATTAATCCCGTCACAGTCACCGATTCGCGTATGCAGCGTATGGATTTCTCTCAACCCTATTTTATTTCTTTTACCGGTGTTGCCAAGAAAAGCGAAACCATGATATGGACATACCTGGCTAATCTTTTTAGCTGGAATTTCATAAAAGGTATCCTGATCCTCCTGGGAGTGATCCTGCTTTTTGGATTCCTGGTTTGGATCTTTGAACATAAAAAGAACAAAGAGGAATTTGGCCCGGGTCCTCGTGGAATTCTTCAGGGATTCTGGTGGAGTGCAGTTACTATGACCACCGTTGGTTATGGGGATAAAACCCCCCGGACTTTTGGCGGAAGATTTATCGGACTTATCTGGATGTTTATGGCTATAGTGATGATTTCGGGGTTAACCGCGGGGATCGCTTCTTCGCTTACCGTACAGAGTATTTCTGATGAAATAACTTCAGTAGAGGATCTCAAGCGCTTTGATGTGGTTACCGTAACAGGTTCCAGTGCCCGGGAATTACTAGGCCAATACGCGGTTACAACCGAAGAGGTTGCTGATGAAAGGCAGGGAATTCAGGATATTCTTGACGGTAAATCAAGCCTTTTTGTCTACGATCAACCAATCCTTAAATATGAGATTGAGCGAAGAGACCTCGGGGATGAACTGGAAATTTTACAGCAAACTCTTAAAAGAGATTATTACGGCTACAGTTTCCCTAAGGGTTCTCCTTTGCTTAAAAAAATAGATCCAATTCTGGTAGGTACCTTAAAAACCCTCGAGTGGAATCAGCTTCTGGAAGAATATTAATAGCCTTCTTTATTAGAAATTAAGATCTTGTAGGCCTTAAAACTGGGATCTTGTACTCCTAAAGTTAAAAGTTAGATAACCTTGGCTTTACACAGTATTGCTGTATTTACGGCATATTTGTACTTCTGATATGCATTCAGAATTTCATAGCATCTTTGTTTTTGTCGATTGAGATGTTTGAAGGTTGCCCCGGCCAGGCAACCTTTTTTTAATTTTTACAGCTTGCTTTTTACTGAACCATAATTTGCAGTTAACCTTGTCTTAACATTAAGGTTGGTTATTTGCAGTGACAAAAACAAAGAATAATTATGGAATTCAGAAGAGGCCTAACGACCTTAACTATTATTTTATTGGCATCATTTAATATGCAATCACAAGACCTTTCAGAAAACACCTTCGGGAAAGGCCTTATTAATATTGTAGCAAAAGATAGCTCATACAGCATGAGATTTGCTGCCAGATTCCAATCCCTGTATACTTCAGAATGGGAATTTCCTCATTACGAAGAATTTGAAACCGGAGAATCTAATCTGCTCATCCGGCGCTCCCGCTTAAAATTCGACGGATTTGCACTAACTCCAAAACTTAAATATAAGATCGAGTTGGGACTTTCAAACCGGGACATTTCAGGAGCTAACCAATACACGGGGAATGCCCCCCGTTATATCCTTGATGCGGTGCTGAAATGGAATTTCTATGAAAACTTCGAGCTTTGGGCTGGACAAACCAAGCTTCCGGGGAACCGTGAAAGGGTAATATCTTCTGCTAACCTGGAAACCGTAGATCGCTCCCTGGTGAACAGCCGTTTCAATATCGATAGGGATATGGGATTGCAACTGCATCATTCCATTGATCTTGGTAACGACTTCATCATTAAGGAAGCATTGGCTTTTTCCCAGGGAGAAGGCAGGAATATAAGCACCGGAAATGAAGGTGGCTTTCAGTATACCGGGAGGTTGGAAGCCTTGCCCTTTGGTGAATTTGATGATTACAAGGGAGCCGACCTGAAAAGAGAACCGGAGCCGAAACTGGGAGTGGGAATGACCTACGATTTTAATGACGATGCGGTTAGAAACAGGTCCAACTCCGGGATTTATATGGAAACCGATACCGGACTTTTCGAAACAGATATCACTACTTTTTTCGTGGACGCTATGTTCAAATACCGCGGCTGGTCGGTTATGGCGGAATATGCCAAACGTTCTGCCGATGAGATCGAAGCGGTAAATTCTGATGGCACGCCAACCGGGGTTATGGTTAATGTAGGGGAAGGTTTTAACATGCAAACCGGATATGTGTTTAAAAATAACTTTCAGCTTACAGGAAGATATACCAGCCTGGATAAAGTTGGGGAGATAAGCGGTCTTGGTATTCAGGACCAGTATACTCTGGGGCTTTCAAAATATATTGTAGGCCACAAACTTAAAGTACAAACCGACCTTAGCCTCAATAATTATGAGGATGATATAGACAATAGTTTAATGTTTAGATTTCAAATTGACTTTCACTTTTAAAAACTAAAAACCATGAAAAAAATTCTATTTACAAGCGCAATGGCATTTATGATGTTTGCCTGCGGAAATAATAAAAATGATAAGAGTGATTCGGGGATTTCCATCGATGGTTCCAGTACCGTTTATCCGGTAACTGAAGCTGTTGCAGAAGAATTCAGAACTGAAGATTCCGAGGTGCATGTAACCATTGGTGTTTCAGGTAGCGGAGGTGGTTTCCAGAAATTCACCAGAGGAGACATTGATATCGCCAATGCCTCAAGATCAATAAAGGAAGACGAAAAAGCAATTGCCGAAAAGAACAATATAAGTTTTCTTGAACTTGAAGTTGCTTATGATGGCCTTGCAGTGATTGCACATCCTGAAAATGATTGGTTAGACTGTATTACTGTTGAGGAATTAAGAATGATCTGGGAGCCTGCAGCCCAGGGAAAAATCATGCGTTGGAACCAGATTCGATCTGAATGGCCTGACCAGGAAATTCACCTTTTTGGACCCGGAGTGGCCTCAGGTACTTTTGATTATTTTACCGAAGCTATTAATGGCGAAAGCGGAAGCAGCCGTGGAGACTACACTGCCAGCGAAGACGACAACGTACTGGTTCAGGGAGTTTCCGGTGATAAATACGGACTTGGTTTCTTCGGATTGGCGTATTTCGAAGAAAATAGTGATAAATTGAAATTGATTGGAGTAGATGGTGGCGAAGGTTGTCTTGAACCTTCAACAGAAACTGTGAGTAACGGAACTTATGCTCCGCTATCCAGGCCATTGTTCCTGTATGTTAACAGCTCTGCTGTTCAGAATAATCCCAAAGTAATAGACTTCATTGAATTTTACCTTGAAGAGGTACCTGGTCTTTTAAAAGATGTTGGATATGTGCCATTAACCGATGAAGAGTACAAAAGAGAACAGGAAAAGTTCAGGGATTTTGTCGAAAATAATAAATTAGAAGAATAATTACTGAATTAAGAGGCTGTCTAAAAAGAGGTTCAAATAATACACCCCTTTTTAGACAACCTGTTTTCATCTGAGACCTAATAAGACCCATTTATATGCGGAAGATCAAAGAGGTTTTAATAGAAAAGACGCTTCTCACAAGCGCCCTTATCACCATTCTGGTAACCCTGGGAATTATCCTGGTGCTCTCGGTAGAGGCTGTAAACTTTTTTCGGGAGGTATCCATTGTAGAATTCCTTACCGATACGCAATGGACACCACTTTTTACCGATAAGCATTTTGGGATTATGCCTTTGCTTTCGGGTACCCTCTTAACCTCATTTATTGCCATAATATTTGCGGTTCCGGTGTGTCTTAATATCAGTATCTTCATCAGTGAATATGCCCC
>DATISX010000232.1:0-3850 GCA_035468275.1 Salegentibacter sp. | reverse complement strand
GAATCACATCGCTGTTCTCCCCTATTCCGGCGGTAAATACTATTGCATCCACCCCATTCATAGCGGCGACATAAGCCCCTATATATTTTTTAATACGGTAAGCGTTCATTTCCAGCGCGAGCTGACACTGGCGGTTTCCTTCTTCGGCCTGCTCCTCGATATCCCGAAGATCACTGTAACCCGTAAGGCCAATCATCCCGCTTTTATGATGTAAAACATCACTAACTTCCTGCGCGGTATATCCCAGTTGTTCAATCATATAAAAGATCACCGACTGGTCTATATCTCCGCTACGAGTTCCCATAATAAGTCCGTTAACGGGCCCGAAACCAAGAGAGTGATCTATACTTTTTCCATCCTGCACAGCGGTGATACTACAACCATTTCCAAGATGCACACTAATGATCTTTGAATTCTCTTTCTTAAGTTCCGCATTTGCCTGTTGGGTAACATACTTATGACTGGTGCCGTGAAATCCATAAACCTGGATGTGATGATCTTCGTAAAAAGAGGTCGGGATTGCATATTGGGCAGCACGCGCTGGAATAGTCCTGTGAAAAGCCGTATCAAAAACCGCTACCTGTTTTGCCTGCGGAAATAACTGTTCGGCCACCTCAATTCCTTTCAGGTTAGGCGGATTGTGCAATGGAGCAAGAGAAAAATATTCCCTGATCTTGGCTTTCACCTTTTCGTCGATAATGATGGTTTTGGAAAAAGTATCCCCTCCGTGCACAACTCTGTGTCCTATCGCCGGAATCTCTGAAGCATCTTTTATAACTCCTTTTTCCGGATCCATCAGAAGCCCTGTAATAGCCTTTAAAGCAACCGCGTGGTCGGGAACCTCCAATTCCCTGGAAACGGTGTTGACCGCGCTTTTATAATGCAACTTAGCGCCCTCGAGTCCGATTCGTTCTACCAGGCCTGAAGCGAGCACCTTTTCATCCGGCATTTTTATAAGCTGAAATTTCAAAGAAGAACTCCCTGAGTTTATTATCAATATATTTTTCATCTCTTTATAATTTTAGCCCCAATTTTGGAATTAGCCACAGGCTTATAATCATATGCCTGAGTGTTGCCATTTTTGGGTCCGGCAGTATGCCGGTTTTATTTCCATTAAATCCCTTGTGCCTGAATGGCGGTTAAAATTACCGTGTTATATACATCATCTACCGTACAACCACGGCTTAGATCGTTTACCGGTTTGTTCAAGCCCTGAAGCATTGGTCCAATAGCTAAAGCTCCGGTTTCCCTTTGTACGGCTTTATAAGTGTTGTTTCCTGTGTTAAGATCGGGGAAGATAAGCACATTGGCCTGGCCTGCAACTTCAGAGTCCGGCAGCTTGGACTTTCCAACACTAATATCAACGGCAGCATCATACTGGATAGGACCTTCGATTTTAAGGTCCGGTCGACGGGATTTTACGATTTCGGTGGCCTCGCGTACCCTGTCTACATCCTCTCCTTTCCCTGAACTTCCAGAGGAATAAGAAAGCATCGCAATCTTAGGTTGGATTCCAAAGGCCGCAGCACTTTCTGCTGAAGAAATAGTGATCTCTGCCAGCTCCTCTGCGGAAGGGTTCGGATTAATCGCACAATCGCCAAATACTGAAACCCTGTCTTCAAGACACATAAAGAAGATTGAAGAAACTACTGAAACGCCCGGTTTGGTTTTGATAAACTGAAGGGCCGGCAAAATTGTATGCTGAGTTGTATGTGCCGCTCCCGAAACCATTCCGTCGGCGTGGCCTTTGTGGATCATCATGGTTCCGTAGTAAGACACATCGCTCATCCGGTCTTTGGCCATATCCATATTCACCCCTTTATGTTTTCTAAGTTCATAAAAGGTTTCAGCATAATCAAGGAAATTAGCCGAGTGTACCGGATCTATGATATTCACCTTGTCAAAATCAAGGTCAAGACCCAGTTTGGCTACAACTTTTCTTATTGCCTCCTCATTGCCAAGAAGTGTGATATCCACCAAATCCATATTAATCAAACGCGCTGCGGCGGTAAGGATGCGCTCATCCGTTCCTTCCGGCAGGACAATATGTTTTTTGCTCTGTTGCGCTCTTTTCACTAACCCATACTGAAACATTCTTGGGGTCATGCCGTGAGGCTTATAGTTCGTGAGTTGTTCCACTAAAGGATCAAAAGAAACATAGCGTTCAAAAATGCTGATGGTGGTTTGGATCTTCTGAATACTATCAGCATAAATATTAGACTTTATAGCGCCTACCTTGTTGGAGACAATAAAAGTCCCTTCCTCTACCGAGATGATAGGCACAATATCTGAAAGTCCTTCAATAAGCTTTATAATGGAAGGTTCAGGAGTGAGTCCACCGGTGAGGATGATTCCCGAAATACGCGGATAGTTGCTGGAAATATTTGCCTGTAAGGCGCCAAGGATGATATCTGCCCTGTCCCCGGGGGTTATCACCAAACTTTCATTCTTCAGGGTGTTCAAATAATTACGAAGCTGCATTGCTCCAACTCCAAAATTTCCGGTTTGATTATCAAGAAATTCTTCCCCAAATAAAACTTTTCCGTCAAGGGCTTTTACGATCTCTTTTAGGGTTGGATTATTCAGGTTATCGATAAGTGGAATGGAAAATACGTGGACCTCTTCAGGTAAGAAACCACGCATATTCTTTTTAGCCGGCTCCAGGTTCTCTTCCATGATCTTGTTGCTCACCATAGCGATAACCTGCACCTCTTTATCTTTAAAAGCACGGTAAGCCATCTGTTGGTTCCCAAGAAGCTCCTCCCAGGTTTTATGCTGACCACTAACCACAATAATCACCGGGATGCCCAGGTTCTTCGCGATCACCACATTCACATCGAATTCAAAAACGCTGCCTTCCCCAGAAAAATCGCTCCCTTCCACCAGGATAAAATCAAATTTCTCTTCGAGTTGTTTATATTTCCTGATAATAGTATCGATTACTTCTCCGGCCTTCCCTTCATTCCTTTTTTGAATAACCTGGTTCCTGGTATAGGCATAGGTATCCTCATAAGGGATATCGAGGTCAAAGTAGCTTAAAATAGTGTCTATATGATTATCTTTTTCTCCCACCGGCATATCGTCAATAATAGGCCTGAAATAGCCCACTTTTACCATTTTTCCCAGCAGGGTTCGCATAATTCCAATGCTAATCATGGATTTCCCGCTATGGGATTCCAGCGTAGCAACGTATATTCCTTTATTCATGATTTTTAATTTGTGGCACAAAAATAAGGTTTATAAAAAACCCCGGCTGCAGTTGAATCTCAAAAGATCAGAAAAACTGACTAGAATCAAGTTTTCTGCACGTTTAAAGATTGGAAAAAATCTACCTGCAACAAATTAAAAATCTTTTCGATCGCTTCTGAATTCTACACTTATCCTTATCTTAATAGAACTAATGAAAGAAAGTTAAATGATGAGAGATTATAAGGGTTTATTTCTATTGATGGCATTAATTATAAGCCCGGTGATAATGGTCTTTTCCCAGGAAAAAGAGACAAAAATGAATAATGATAAAAACATTATAAAACTTTTTCTAGGCGGTGATGTCATGACCGGCCGGGGCATAGATCAGGCTTTACCGGTTTCCGTAGACCCGATTTTGTATGAGTCTTATGTAAATGATGCCCGGGATTACGTTTTGCTAGCCGAACGTAAAAACGGTAAAATAAAGCAACCTCTGTCTTATCAATATATCTGGGGAGAGGCTCTTGAAGTTTGGGAGAAGAACGCTGCAGATCTAAAACTCATCAACCTGGAAACCAGCATTACCACTAATGATAAACCCTGGCCGGGAAAAGGCATTCATTACCGAATGCATCCACAGAATATAGAGCTACTCACCGCT
>DATISX010000231.1:0-3370 GCA_035468275.1 Salegentibacter sp. | reverse complement strand
CGCATCTTAGTGATCCAACCGTCATTGTTCAGATCTTCATAAGGGTCTTCACTAAGCTCCCCATCCCGGTCCTGATCGATTTTGGCTGAATTTCCCCTGCGTTCATATTTCATATCGCTGAAATACTGTGCATAAGCATCGGGGGACATATTCGGAAAAACATAGAAAGTAGTCTGGTCTAAAATTTCTGAATGCTCCTTAAGTATTTTTTCTGAAACTTTTAGCGCAAGTTCTACGCTTAAGAGATGAAAGCCTTCCACGCCTCCTGTGATCGCAATGGCAGGTTTATTTTCCACATCTCCTTTTCCAAGCTGAAGGGCCCAAACATCCTGGCCCCCTTCGGTTTTAGTAAGCGAAATAAGTTTTGCGTTCGCCGAATTAGCCATTTGTTCCAGGCGTTGTTCCACCTGGCGATTCGTTGGGTAATCTTGTTGGGCATAGCTGTTAAAAGCAAAAAAGACACCTAACAGCAACAAGCAGGGTAATTTTAAATTCATAAGCTTTTATTGATTTAATATAAAAATTCACTCAAAAATAGGACTATAATTATGCGAAGTGGTTTAATTTTAAATTTTTTATTCCCATAATCCGGGCTGGATCTTATTTTTATATTTGCGTTCTCTTGGAAGCATCAATAAGTTTTAAAAATATAAACCGCCTTGCTATCCCGGCTATTATTGCGGGAATTGCGGAGCCGCTCATTTCCTTAACCGATATCGCGATAATCGGTAATGTAGAGGACAATCCGGTGGAGGCATTAGCAGCTGCCGGGATAGTAGGTTCCTTTCTTTCAGCGATTATCTGGATAGTCGCTCAAACCAAAACAGCCATTTCAGCCATCGTTTCTCAACACCTGGGCGCAAACCGGCTGCACGCAGTAAAAACGCTTATTCCACAGGCCATTTATTTCAATTTCGCCTTTAGCCTGGTTATTTATTTCACCACTGCTTTTTTTGCTGAAGCCATTTTTAGCGCTTATAATGCCGAGGGGCTTATTCTCAGTTATTCTGAAGAATATTATCAAATAAGGGCATTAGGCTATCCACTTACCCTGGTAACTTTCGCTATCTTCGGAGTTTTCCGCGGACTTCAGAATACCCTTTGGGCAATGAAATGCAGTCTTGCGGGAGCTGCCGTTAATGTAGGACTCGATTTTCTTTTAGTATACGGCATAGACGGTCTTATTCCGGCGATGCATCTTAAAGGCGCAGCATACGCCAGTCTCGCTGCCCAGGCTACAATGCTGATTATGGCTTTATGGTTTTTCTTTAAAAAGACCCCATTTCATCTAAAACTCAGTTTTAACATCAATCCCCGGCTGAAAGGCCTGCTATTAATGGCAGCCAATCTTTTTGTCCGTACGGCTGCACTTAATTTCGCGATCTACCTGGCCAATGCCTACGCCACCGACTACGGAAAAAATTATATCGCTGCACAAAGTATTCTAATGAACATCTGGTTGTTCTTTAGCTTCTTTATTGATGGTTATGCCAACGCCGGAAACGCTATAGGCGGAAAACTGCTGGGCGCACGAGATTATAAAAGCCTCTGGGAGCTCAGTAAAAAAATCAGTAAATACTCCATTTTTATTGCTTTGATCCTGATGGCGATCTGTGCCTTATTTTATACAGAAATCGGCTTAATCTTTAACAAAGAGGCTACAGTTTTGGCCTTGTTCTCTTCGGTTTTTTGGATCGTATTATTGATGCAGCCCGTGAACGCCATCGCTTTTATGTTCGACGGAATTTTTAAAGGTTTGGGCGAGGCCAAATATCTTCGGAATTTGCTTTTGGTGGCTACTTTCCTGGGATTCACGCCCACCCTCCTGATTTCAGATTACTTCGGTTTACAACTTTACGGTATATGGATCGCGTTTTTTGTATGGATGCTCATTAGAAGCAGTGCCCTGGTGATCAAATTCAGAAGAAAATACCTGCATAAAGAAGTGTGAAGATTTCGTTTGTTCCCGCTTAATATTTTAAATTTGAGGGAAATCAACCGAATAATTATGTCTACCTCACCCGAAAACGGAAGCTTATATACGAAAATCGAAAACGGAATTGCCTATTTGGAATTTGGGCATCCGGCAAGTAATTCTTTCCCTTCGATGCTTTTAGAAAGGCTGGAAAGGGAATTTCAGAAACTCTCTGATGACGAAAATGTGAATGTTATCCTATTAAAATCGGAAGGAGAAAAAGCATTTTGCGCCGGGGCCTCTTTTGATGAACTCGTTGCAATAGAATCAATGCAGGCCGGGAAGTTGTTTTTCTCCGGATTCGCCAACGTTATCAATGCAATGCGAAAATGTAAAAAGCTAATTGTAGGACGCGTTCAGGGAAAAACCGTGGGAGGAGGCGTTGGACTCGTGGCAGCCTGCGACTACGCTATGGCTACTGATGCTGCTGCAATAAAACTTTCTGAATTGGGCATAGGGATCGGGCCCTTTGTGATCGCTCCGGCGGTAGAACGCAAAATGGGAGTAGATGCTCTGGCCGAACTTAGTCTTGCAGCCCACTAATGGAAAAACGCTTACTGGGCTAAAGAAAAAGGACTTTATGCCCGGGTTTTTGAATCGATAAAGGAACTTGATAAGGAGATTGAGCTTTTCACGGAAAAACTCGCCTCCTATAATCCAGAAGCTTTGTTTGAGATGAAACAAACCCTTTGGAAAGACACGGCTCACTGGGAAAAATTATTATTGGAAAGGGCAGCTATTTCAGGAGAATTGGTGCTATCTGATTTTACTAAAAATGCACTGGCAAAATTCAAAAAATAAGCCGCTATCCCTGAATATTTCAGTATATTAATGAAAATTGTAGATTATGAGTTTATTTCAGGAACATCTGCCAAAAGACCGGCCGGCAAGCCGCGAAGAAGAATGGGGATTTACCCTCTGGGAATTTATCGCCGATAACTGGCTTTATTTAATTGCTATCCTGCTAATCCTTGGAATTTTTCTATATGCCCGCATGAGCTACAGAAAACGGCATACAAGAAAATAACAAAACTAATGAGCGAAGATACCTGGGAAATATTCAGTTTTTTAAGCGGGATGGGCTTTTGGCTAATTCTTGCTGTAGTTTTAATAGTTGTAGTTATTTACAGCAGATACAAAAAATAGGTTAGCGCGTTTTTAACCAACCTGTAATACTGAGTCTGGTGGTATTTACCGGCTTCACTTCATGTTCCAGCACCTGGCTTTCAAAGATAACCACCCTGCCCTGCAAAGGATATATTGTTTTAGGAATTTCTCTTCCGTTTTCTTCTTTATAAATAACCAATTCCCCACCGTTTTCCGGTTTCCAATCCTCATCATTCAGATAACAAACCAAAGAAAGTTTTCGCCTGCCATCATTTTGAAAGGTGTCCA
>DATISX010000230.1:0-5634 GCA_035468275.1 Salegentibacter sp. | reverse complement strand
AAGACCAGGCTTCAGTTGAAGACGGACTTTTGTCATTAAACATCTTAGCTCCCGGCCTGGAATATGAATACGGCCTTACAAATTCCACCACTCTGGATTTACGGGCAGGCACCGGCTTTGCTTATTGGAAGAGTAGCTACTTCGGGGAAGATTTTGGTGTTTATCCTTTATTTAATGTTCAATATCGCTCTTATTATAACTTGCAGAAACGCCTTGAAAAAGGGAGAAATATAAGTAATAACAGTGCCAATTATCTCGCTTTAAGCGGAGTGATTCAATCGGGGAAACCGATAATTGGAAATTTGGAATATAACGAAGCTTATTTTGGAGTCATTGGTCCGGTTTGGGGCTTACAGCGTTATTATGGCAGTGGCTTTAAATTAGACCTGAATTTAGGAGCCGGTTACGGCTTTAATGATTCTGGCACATCTTATTTAACTTTAATGGGTGGAATTAAATTGGGATGGCGACTTTCAAACTAATTATTTTCTGTCTTTTATTTCTCTGTATTTCGGAAATCCAGGCACAAAAGCATCCTGTTTTCTATGGGGGCATTGAGTTTTATAGAAATTCTACATTTTCCAATAGCAGATATTCAAGCCTAAATATTGGCTCCCAAATTTACCAGGTAAAATTTTTTGCGCCTGAAATTGGGTTTACGCATTATTGGGGAGCTATTGATGAAATTGAAAATTACATAAATCCGCAGCCATCTCATATTCCACACGGAAAGTTTTTGCAAGGCTTCAATGCTTCATTTCTATCATTAAATCCTAAGTTGAAATTTGGAAAAGAAGATGCTTTCTTAACAATTAATCCCGTTTACCATACTGGAACCATGACGGGAAAGGCTGGATATCTGGAATACAGTGGGATAAACGGAAGATATGAATCCGTTGCAAAAAGTCAGAGAATAAGTGAAAAATATTCATTCTGGAGTTTCGCAGTTGGCTTTGAGGGTCTGGCTTTAACCAACAGATACTGGTTTGCTCTATCGCTTCATTATACTACCATAAACGCAAGGGGAGTTTGGAAGCAATTGGATTTTTCTGAATACGATATAAATC
This sequence comes from Salegentibacter sp., assembly GCA_035468275.1. Taxonomy (GTDB): domain Bacteria; phylum Bacteroidota; class Bacteroidia; order Flavobacteriales; family Flavobacteriaceae; genus Salegentibacter. Next base: position 4,567 of record DATISX010000230.1, on the reverse strand, counting down.
CTGATACCGGATATATTAATACTATTGGTTTTGGAATAAGGTTTTATTACAACCCGTTTGGTTCAAAAAACGATTAAAAGAAAAAATTACAGCTTAAGGTCAGAGTCGCCTGATTCTGATCTTTTTTGTTTTTAAAGCTTTAAGAAAGAAACAAGGCAAAGATTTACTCGTTTTCTTATCGGAAAGAAAACGATTTCGTTAATAACTAATATTATAAATGCCTTAAAACTACCGGTTTCACTCGTGTTTTAAGCCTGCTATTTGTATCTTGCATAATTCATTAATTAACTATAAAAAAAACAGACTATGAGTGCAATTATAGATATTCACGCCCGTCAGATATTTGATTCAAGAGGAAATCCTACCGTAGAGGTAGATGTTGTAACCGAAAACGGAACCATGGGAAGGTTTGCAGTTCCATCGGGAGCTTCCACCGGAGAACATGAAGCTGTAGAACTTCGTGATGGTGGTTCAGACTTTATGGGAAAAGGAGTTAGCAAAGCCGTTGAAAACGTAAACGAAGCTATTGCAGACAGACTACTTGGTTTCTCTGTTTTTGAACAGAATCTTATCGATCAGGCAATGATTGAACTCGATGGTACTCCGAATAAAGGAAAATTGGGAGCTAATGCAATTCTGGGTGTTTCTTTGGCGGTTGCTAAAGCAGCTGCTAATGAACTTGGACTTCCATTATACAGATATATTGGTGGCGTAAGTGCCAATACACTTCCTGTTCCTATGATGAACATTATTAACGGTGGTTCGCATAGTGATGCGCCAATCGCATTCCAGGAATTTATGGTGATGCCGGTTAAGGCCAAAAACTTTTCTGCAGCGCTTAAAATGGGAACCGAAATTTTCCATAATCTGAAAAAAGTACTTCACGATCGTGGTCTTAGCACCGCAGTTGGAGATGAAGGTGGTTTCGCCCCAACCTTGGAAGGAACAGAAGATGCTTTGGATACTATTCTGAAAGCGATTGAAAAAGCAGGTTACAAAGGAGGAGACGATGTGATGATCGCCCTTGATTGTGCTGCTGCTGAATTCTATGAAAACGGAAAATATGATTATAAGAAATTTGAAGGTGATTCAGGTAAAATAAGAAACAGCCAGGAACAGGCTGAATATCTTGCAGAACTTGCCTCTAAATATCCTATTATCTCTATTGAAGATGGAATGGACGAAAATGACTGGGAAGGCTGGAAAGCCCTTACCGATCTTGTTGGAGATAAAGTTCAGCTTGTAGGAGACGACCTTTTTGTAACTAATGTAGAGCGACTTGGTAGAGGAATTGAAGAGGGCATCGCCAACTCGATCCTTATCAAGGTAAACCAAATTGGTACTTTAACGGAAACAATTGCAGCGGTAAATATGGCTCATAATGCGGGTTATACTTCTGTAATGTCTCACCGATCCGGAGAAACTGAAGATAACACCATTGCCGACCTTGCTGTGGCTCTAAACACAGGCCAGATCAAAACCGGTTCAGCTTCCAGAAGTGACCGTATGGCGAAATATAATCAGTTGATCAGAATAGAAGAAGAGCTTGGAGAAGTAGCATATTTTCCGCAGCGAAAAGCTTTTAAGATCTAATACGATTTAAAGTAAAATATTGAAAGCCTTTTGAAGAAAATTCAAGAGGCTTTTTTTGTTTAAAACAATTCTCATAAAATTGCAATATTAGTGGCTTTTCGGCAAATCTTATGCCTGCATAATAGATTTTTTAAGGCTATATTTTGTAACTTAGCGACTATCGAAAATATGTTTAATAAAGTATATTATAAAAGATATGTCAAAAATAGCTACACTTGAAATAGACGGTAAAAAATATGAATTTCCCGTCGTAGAAGGAACTGAGAATGAACTTGGTATAAATATTAAAAGTTTGCGCGGTGACAGTGGTGTTATAACCCTGGATCCCGGGTATAAAAACACCGGAAGCTGCGAAAGCGGAATTACCTTTTTAGATGGTGAAAAAGGTATTTTAAGATACAGAGGTTATGCAATAGAGGACCTGGCTGAAAAAGCTGATTTTCTTGAAGTGGCCTACCTGCTTATTTTTGGAGACCTTCCCTCTAAACAACAATTAGATAAATTCTACGATGATATAAAAGAGGAATCTACCGTAGATGAGGAAATGAAGAAAATCCTGGACGGATTTCCAAAATCAGCCCACCCAATGGGCGTGCTTTCCTCGCTAACAAGTGCTCTTGTTGCATTCAACCCTTCTTGCGTAGATGTTTCTTCTGAACAGGATATGTACAAGGCCATTGTAAAGATCCTTGGAAAATTCCCGGTTCTTGCAGCCTGGACCTTAAGAAAGAAAACCAGTCTTCCGTTAAATTACGGAGATGACTCTTTAGGCTATGTTGAAAATCTTCATAAAATGATGTTCGAAAAACCGGGCAAGAAATATGAAGTTAATCAGTCGGTAATCGAAGCATTGGATAAATTGCTTATCCTTCACGCCGATCACGAACAAAACTGTTCTACTTCTACAGTAAGAATGGTAGGTTCTTCTCACGCCGGACTTTTTGCATCAATTTCAGCAGGTATTTCAGCACTTTGGGGGCCACTTCACGGTGGAGCCAACCAGGCTGTAATTGAAATGCTGGAAAACATCAAAGCCGATGGTGGAGATACCAAAAAATGGATGGCTAAGGCTAAAGATAAGGATGATCCATTCAGACTTATGGGCTTTGGACACCGTGTTTACAAAAACTTCGATCCACGGGCTAAGATCATTAAAAAATCTGCCGATGAAGTGCTTGGGCAATTAGGTGTTGAAGATCCAATTCTCGATATCGCTAAAGGTCTTGAAAAAGAAGCCCTGGAAGATCAATACTTCGTAGATAGAAAATTATATCCAAACGTAGACTTCTATTCCGGAATTATCTATCGCGCTCTGGGTATTCCAGTAGAGATGTTCACCGTGATGTTTGCCCTTGGTAGACTTCCAGGCTGGATCGCTCAATGGAGAGAGATGAGATTAAACAAAGAACCAATTGGTCGTCCGCGTCAAATCTATACCGGTCATACTTTTCGCGAGTTCAAAGCGGTAGACAATAGATAATAAAATCTTAAGTCATTAAGATATCAGCAAAAAGCCTCATTAAACAATGGGGCTTTTTTTATATTTGCCAAAATTTGCTATATGAATTTGCATATCACTAACGAAACTTCAAAACTTCGTGCTGTAGTTCTTGGAACTGCCGAAAGTTTTGGCGGTACGCCCAGTCTTTCTGAAGCTTATGACCCAAAATCAAGGGAACATATCAAAGCCGGAACTTATCCGGTTGAGAAAGATATGATGGAGGAGATGGATGCCGTTGCCAAAGTACTTGAGAAATATGATGTAAAAGTTTACCGTCCCAAAGTTTTAGAAAATTATAACCAAATCTTTACCAGGGATATCGCTTTTGTGATTGATAATAAATTCATAAAATCCAATATCCTGCCAGATCGGGAAAAGGAGATCGAGGCAATAAATCACGTAATCGATCAGATTCCTAAAGATCAAATAATAAAGCTTCCCGAAGATGCTCATATTGAAGGTGGAGATGTTATGCCTTACGGCGATTATATTTTGGTAGGAACCTACTACGGCGAAGACTATAAAGATTATATCACCGCGCGTACAAATATGCAGGCTGTAAAAGCCCTGCAGGAACTGTTTCCGAATAAAAAGGTGGTTTCCTTTAATTTGAGAAAATCCAATACAGAGCCCCGCGATAATGCTCTTCATTTGGATTGCTGTTTTCAGCCGGTAGGAAAAGACAAAGCGATAATCTACAAAGGCGGATTTCTGGAGGAAAAAGAATATCAGTGGCTAGTTGATTTCTTCGGAAAAGAGAATGTCTTTGAGATCACCCGCGAAGAAATGTATAATATGAATTCTAATATTTTCTCCATTGCTGAAGATGTTGTTATTTCAGAAAAGAATTTCACCAGACTTAATACCTGGCTAAGAGAACAGGGCATCACAGTAGAAGAAGTTCCATATGCCGAAATCGCAAAACAAGAAGGCCTGTTAAGATGTTCTACTTTACCTTTAATTAGAGATTAAACCTATGCAACAGATCACAAATACAGTTTTAATGGTTAGACCGGTAGCTTTTCGTATGAATGAGCAAACTGCCGTGAATAATTATTTTCAGGAAGACCTGAACGACGACAATGTAAACGAGCGTGCCCAGGCTGAATTTGATGCTTTTGTAAGTAAATTAAGAGGAGTTGGGGTAAATGTAGTTGTTGTAGATGATGTAAAAGAAGATGATACCCCCGATTCTATTTTTCCTAATAATTGGGTTTCTTTCCATGAAAATGGTGAGATAGCTCTTTACCCTATGTTTGCTGAAAACCGAAGAAAAGAGCGCAGACTGGAATATTTTGCAATACTGGAAGAAGCCGGCTTTAAAATCAATAATATCGTAGATTATACTTCTGCTGAAAAAGAAGGGTATTTTCTGGAAGGTACCGGAAGTCTTATTCTGGACAGGGAAAATCAAAAAGCTTATTGTGCCTTGTCTCCGCGTGCCGATGAAGATCTGCTCATTGAATTTTGTGA
>DATISX010000229.1:0-1567 GCA_035468275.1 Salegentibacter sp. | reverse complement strand
ATCGGACTTTTCTTATTTTACACCTGTAATTGTAAGGATTAATTTTCTCGAGCCCCCGTGGTTTCTATGCTCGCCAAGGTAAATTCCCTGCCAGGTGCCCAGGTTCAGTTCACCAAGGGTAATTGGAATTGTTACGGAACTCCCAAGCAATGCTGCTTTTATGTGAGCCGGCATATCATCAGAGCCTTCTAAAGTATGTTTATAATAATGCTGTTTCTCCGGAACGATTTCATTAAAATGGCTTTCGAAATCATCTCTCACCGTGGGGTCAGCATTTTCATTTATAGTTAAACCGGCGGAAGTGTGTTTTATGAAAACCTGCATAGTTCCGACTTTGAAATCTTTTAGTTCAGGAATCTTCGCAAGGATTTCCCTGGTCACCAAATGAAACCCCCTTTTTTTCGCTGAAAGACTTATCTCCTTCTGAAATATTTCCATTTCGATTTTAATTTAGGTTTTCTGAGGCTTCTTTTTTGCTGCCGGAAACAATACGTTATTGAGAATTAATCGATAACCCGGCGAATTGGGATGTAATGAAAGTTCAGTTTTAGGGTCTCCTACCCTATGCTGATAATCTTCGGGATCATGACCTCCATAAAAAGTAAAAAAACCTTTTCCCTTTACGCCATGAATGTACCTTGCCTCACCGTTCAATTTGCTTTCTCCCATAACCATAACATTGGCTTTTATATTTTCAGGATTATAAGCTGTTGTTTGGCCCATAAAGCCTTTTACGAGTCGGGTGTGATTCTGAGTTAACATGGTGGGAACAACATCCCATTTAGCTGAAAACTCCATCAGTGTAAAATAATCTGATTCCTGCGGAATTTGCCGCTGTTCTGTCATATCGATTGAAGAAAATTCGTAAACCATGGGACTGCGTTCCAAAGAAAAATCGGTAAAAGCGAAGGTATTATTAAAATCGATCTTAGACTGGTACCCAGGTTCGCTGGGATCACCATCAAACATAGGTTCGGCTATATCTACACCTTCTGCGGCCAGAGCGATATCAAAACTATCGGTGGCGCTGCACATGGCAAACATAAATCCGCCACCAATTACATAATCCCGAATGTTGAGAGCTACGTCCAGTTTTTGTTCAGAAACTTTTGAATAACCCAAACTTTCGGCCAGAGCTTCAGCCTCTTTTTTTTCTTTAATATACCAAGGCGTGGTTCGAAAGGCCCTGTAAAATTTTCCGTATTGCCCGGTAAAATCTTCATGATGAAGATGAAGCCAGTCATAAAGCACCAAAGCATCGTCCAGAACTTCCCGATCATAAATTATTTCATAGGGAATTTCAGCGTAAGTAAGCACCATGGTAACCGCATCATCCCAGGGCTGAGCATCCCCCGGAGAATAAACCGCAATTTTAGGTGCTTTCTCCAAAACGACATTTTCCATGTTTCGGGATGGGCTTTCAATTTCCTCCAGGATTTCCAAAGTCCTCGAATCGCTAATCACTTCAAATGAGACTCCTCTTATCATACATTCCTTCTGAAGTTCTTCCGTATCGGAGATCAAAAAGGAACCGCCACGGTAATTAAGAAGCCATCTGACTTCCAGA
>DATISX010000228.1:0-4861 GCA_035468275.1 Salegentibacter sp. | reverse complement strand
CGGCTCCAACTACAGAAATATAACCCCCAAAACGGGTTCGGTCGGTGATTTTGTACCACACCGATAGATTATGATAAATTCCCAGGAACAGGTTGGCCAACAAAATTAGCGGCACTATATGCATCGCTTCCCAATAGGTGTCATTTTGAATTAAATATTGCTTTAAAAAATCGACAAAAACCACTACCGTAACCAAAATCAGGCTTCCAAATACCACAAAATAATTCGTGATTATTGCATAGGTTTGCTGTGCATTTTTGGAGGATGCGTGGCTAAAGAAGAATGGCTCGATTCCCAGACGAAATGCTGTGGCGAAAAGCGTCATAAACAGCGCCAGTTTATAACAGGCAGCATAGGCACCAATCTCTTCACGGGCAATATCCTGCGGAAGCAAATAATCAAGCATTAATCTATCAAAAACTTCATTAATTGAAAATGCAATCCCGGCTATCAAAACGGGAAAAGCGTACGACATCATCGACTTCCACAACTTTTTGTTGAAGCTGAAATTGATTTTGAAATAAAACGGAAGCATTAAGAGCAAGGTAACCGCACTGGCTACAAGGTTGGAGATAAAGATGTAGCTTATCTCAAAATCAGGTATATAAAGCCTTTGAAAAAACGTATTCCCTTCAGCAAGATCTTTTAAGTATAACAGGAAGAAAACATTTAAACCAAGGTTGATGGCGACGTTAAAAATCTTGATCACCGCGTACCGCATTGGTTTTTCGGCTGCGCGAAGCCAGGTAAATGGGATGATTACCAGGGCGTCCAACAGTAATATCCAAAGTGCCAGGTTAACATATTCCAGCGGGATATTTGTAATATGAACTATAAGATCTCTGGCAACAAATGCGATTAGAAAAAATAACAACGAGCTTCCCACCAAAGACCAACCAGCTGTGCTTAGCACTTCTTCACTGTTTTCTTTTTTATTGTAAAACCTAAAAAATGCGGTTTCCATGCCGTAGGCCAGAATAACATTGAAAAGCACGAAATAGGCGAAAATCACTGAAATTTCACCGTATTCCTCCTTTGGAAGAATGTGTGTATAAAGAGGCACTAACAAAAAACTTAGCATACGGGGCAATACCGTAGCCAGTCCATAAATAAATGTTTGTTGAAAGAGTTTTTTAAAAGTACTCAACAGGAAAAGGATTTACTTATTTATTAATTTCTTTCCTCTATCCCGGTTAACTTGTAATATTTTGTCTTCTCGTTTTGCTTGAAAACAAGAACAGCTTCATCTTTATTGATTTCAAACGGGCTCTCCTTTGGCGGTTGTGGTGCCTTATTGCCGTATTCTTCCTTTGGATCTACGTGCATTACCCTATCTCCTTTTCCTAAGTTGAACGAAGCTACATAAAGATTAGATTGTTCTTCATCTAGTTGAAGCAAGGAATGCATTCCGCGGAAATAAACACTTTCCAATTCCACCCTGCTTTCCTGAATTACCGAAACAGGAATGTAAAGATCTAAACCCTCTTCGGTTTCAGTATAATAAACCTGGTTAAACTGGGCAGGAGCTCTCTCCTGTAACTCCTTATTGCTGCCGCAGCTGATAAAAAGGCTTAAAAGTACTATCGAGAATAGAAATAAGGGAGCTTTCATAGTAAAGGGGTTTTGTGATTTTAAAGTTACAAAAACAAAAGACATACCAAATAAAAAACCCTGCCGGCTGACAGGGTTTCAAAAACGGAAATTTAATCCGTGTATTGTGTGATTTTAACCATTCAAAGCTTCAGCGCCACCAACGATTTCAAGGATTTCATTGGTAATAGAAGCCTGTCTGGCTTTGTTGTAAGACAATTTAAGGTCATCTCTAAGCTCTGTAGCATTTTCTGTCGCTTTGTGCATGGCAGTCATACGTGCGCCGTGTTCTGAAGCAAAGGAATCTCTAAGGGCTTTAAAGAATTGCATTTTCAGAGACTTCGGAATAAGATCTTTTACGATCTCTAATTTTGAAGGTTCAAAGATGTAGTCCAGCTGTTTGTTCTCTTCAGAATCAAATTGCTCGATAGGCAAGAATTGTTCATGCTGAACGATTTGGGTTGCAGCATTTTTAAACTGGTTATATACCAAAACAATCTTGTCGTATTTCCTGTCAAGGAAAAGTTGCATTAATTCTTCAGCAATGGCTGAGGCATTTTCAAAGCTAAGATCCTCATAAATTTCATTGCTGTTCTTATAAACCTCATATTCCTTTTTCAGGATATCATTGGCCTTTTTTCCGACGGTATAGATATCTACATTCTTAGCCTTGTAATCATTTTTCGCCTTGTATTTAACGGCTTTAATTACATTGGTATTAAAAGCACCGGCTAAACCTTTATTTGATGAAATGGCAACAATCAAGACATTATTTACCTCACGCTCTTCTGCGTATTTACTGCTTGCGTCATCATCTAAGGTTGCACTTAAATCCTGCAGTAACTGAGTTAACTTCTGAGAATAAGGACGCATTTGGGTGATAGCATCCTGGGCTCTGCTCAACTTTGCAGCCGAAACCATTTTCATGGCACTGGTAATCTGCATGGTTGATGAAACCGAAGTAATCCTGCTGCGTAAATCTTTTAAGTTTGCCATAAGTTACTTTATGAGATTCCCGCTTTCGCGGGAATGACAAAATATTCTACTTTTTATACTTTTCTGAAAGCTCTTTAGCCACTTGAGTTAAGGTATCGGTGATCTCATCGGTTAATTTACCCGCTTTTAGACCGTCCAATACATCTCTGTGTTTAGTATCAAGAAACTCCAGATAATCTTTTTCAAATTCCTTAACCTTATCTACCGGAACATCTCTTAACAGGTTTTTTGAACCGGCAAAGATAATAGCGATCTGGTCTTCTACCGGATAAGGATCGTTTTGTCCCTGTTTAAGGATTTCAACGTTTCGCTTACCTTTTTCGATTACACGACGGGTAGCAGGATCCAGATCTGAACCGAACTTAGAAAAAGCTTCAAGTTCCCGATATTGTGCCTGGTCTAATTTTAATGTACCAGCAACTTTCTTCATCGATTTAATTTGAGCCGAACCACCAACACGGGATACAGAAATACCCACATCAATTGCTGGACGAACCCCAGAGTTAAATAAGTCAGAAGTAAGAAATATCTGGCCATCCGTGATCGAGATCACGTTGGTTGGGATATAAGCCGAAACGTCTCCCGCCTGAGTTTCAATTATTGGAAGAGCAGTTAGTGATCCTCCACCCTTCACTCTATCTTTTAAAGAATCAGGAAGATCGTTCATATTCTTAGCGATCTCATCATCGTTGATCACTTTTGCTGAACGCTCCAGTAATCTTGAGTGAAGAAAGAAAACGTCTCCAGGATAAGCCTCACGTCCCGGTGGACGACGAAGCAAAAGAGAAACCTCACGGTAAGCTACAGCTTGTTTAGAAAGATCATCATATACGATTAACGCAGGACGCCCGGTATCACGGAAGTACTCTCCAATCGCGGCACCTGCAAAAGGAGCATATACCTGCATTGGAGCAGGATCTGACGCGTTTGCAGCTACAATTGTCGTATAAGCAAGAGCTCCTCTATCTTCAAGTACCTTGGCGATACCTGCAACGGTAGAAGCTTTCTGCCCGATAGCAACATATATACAGTATACCGGTTCTCCGGCATCGTAAAATTCTTTTTGATTTAGAATGGTATCAATACAAACAACAGTTTTACCGGTTTGACGGTCACCGATAACCAGCTCACGCTGTCCACGTCCAACAGGTACCATCGCATCGATAGATTTGATCCCTGTTTGAAGCGGCTCATTTACTGGTTGACGGAAGATTACTCCGGGAGCCTTACGCTCCAGAGGCATTTCAAGGGTTTCCCCTTCAATTGCGCCTTTCCCGTCTATAGGATTTCCTAAGGTATCAACCACACGGCCAACGATGCCTTCTCCAACTTTAATGGAAGCGATTCGCTGGGTTCTTTTTACTACCGAGCCTTCTTTGATCTCTTTTGATGGTCCTAAAAGCACAACTCCAACATTGTCTTCTTCCAGGTTAAGCACCAATCCTTCCAGACCGCCTTCAAATTGAACCAATTCTCCGTATTGAACATTTGCCAAACCGTAAACGTTAGCAATACCGTCACCTACAGTAAGTACGGTACCCACTTCGTCTAAACTGGCTTCTGACTCAAAACCGGATAATTGTTGCTTTAATATTGCTGATACTTCAGCAGGATTTACTTCTGCCATAATTATTTAGGATAAAATGTCACACGCTGTGGCGTAACGGTTTTAATTTAATTTTGAAACGTATGTGTTGTTTTTTAATTCTCTCTTAAGCCTGTTTAGGTTGCTGGCTACACTGGCATCATATTGCAAATCACCAACCCTTAACACGAAACCACCAATCATATCTTCATCAACTACATTTTTGAGGCTGGCTTCATTTCCGGTTAATTCTTTAATCTTAACCTGAACTTTTTCTTCAAGTTCTTTTGTTAAAGGAACTGCGGTTGTAACTACAGCTTGCTGAGTATTATTCAGTGCATGATACTTTACAATATACTGTTTGGCTACATTATCTAATAGATTAATACGACCATTCTCAACAAGGATATCAAAACCACTCATGGTTATAGCGTGAGCATTTTTAAATATTTCGCGAAGGGCGCTTTTTTTAATTCCCGATTTAACTACCGGGCTACCAAGCATACTTTTAAGGTCTTTGCTATTAGCAATGGTTTGAGAAATGCTTTGCATATCTTCATATACCGCATCGGTGGCATTTTTATCCTTTGCCAGACCGATTATTGCCTTAGCGTAACGTTGTGCTGCTCTGGTTCCTTTCATCTTAAATTAGTTTAAAGTAGAAACATCACCAAGCATCTCATCGATCAT
>DATISX010000227.1:0-10051 GCA_035468275.1 Salegentibacter sp. | reverse complement strand
TTATGCGAGTTTTTATAGAACGCATCGGCGTTGAGGATATCTATAATTTCGTCTACCCCCTTTTTATCGATCATCATAGCACCCAACACAACCTCTTCTAAATCAACAGCTTGCGGGGGGAGTTTTCCTTTTTCAAGGTTTATTACATTGGATTTCTGATATTTAAAACTTTGGGGGGCAGTGATTTTTTCCATAGCACTAAAGTAAAAAAAATGTTAAGACGGTCTTAAAGAAACCAGCTTGAGTTAATCCACAGGTAATCAACATTTGGGGTGTTGATAACTTAGAAATTTTGTTAATAAGGGTAAAAAAATCCGAAACAAAATGCTTCGGATTTTTATCAGGTTATGTTATCTAAGGACTCAGCCTTTAAAGACTCCCATATTTAAATATTTATCCATTCTTTTTTCAACAAGTTCGGTTGGTGATAAGTTTCTAAACTCCTCGTAGGAAGATGCAATAGCATTTTTTACAGTTTCAAAAGTTTCCTCACGATGGCTATGTGCGCCCCCAAGAGGTTCTTTAACGATCTCATCAATAAGCTTTTGTTTTTTCATATCAATCGCAGTAAGCTTAAGGGCATCTGCGGCCTGCTCTTTAAACTCCCAGCTTCTCCATAAAATTGAAGAACAGGATTCAGGAGAGATAACCGAATACCAGGTATTTTCCAGCATCAGCACTTTATCTCCAACACCGATTCCGAGGGCTCCACCACTAGCTCCTTCTCCGATAATCACAACGAAGATCGGCACTTTAAGGCGGGTCATTTCGAAAATATTTCTGGCAATAGCTTCCCCCTGGCCGCGTTCTTCAGCTTCCATACCCGGGTATGCTCCGGGAGTATCGATAAAAGTTACCACAGGAATTCCGAACTTCTCGGCAGATTTCATCAATCTCAGGGCTTTTCGATAACCTTCAGGATTAGCCATTCCGAAATTTCGGTATTGTCGGGTTTTGGTATTATATCCCTTCTGTTGCCCAATAAACATATAGCTTTGATCATCGATCTTTCCCAGACCACCAATCATCGCTTTATCGTCTTTTACATTTCGGTCTCCATGTAGTTCCAGAAAGGTATCGCCACAGATAGCATTGATATAATCAAGGGTATATGGTCTGTTAGGATGCCTGGAAAGCTGCACCCTTTGCCAAGCGCTAAGATTTCCGTAGATCTCTTTCTTTTTTTCTTTAAGTTTTTTCTCGATCTGTTTGCAAGTGGCAGTAACATCAACTTCACTTTCTGAACCAATATTGCAAGCCTTTTCGTATTGCTCTTCTAACTCTTTAATGGGTAATTCAAAATCCAAATATTCCATAAGTAGTTATGGGTGTTTTTTATTAGCTTACAAATATAACAAACTTTAAAAGGAAGATTTCCTATGATTCTACATTAATTTATCAAGGAATTCGGGCAATTTAGCGCTTGGCTTTAAATAGAAGGTAAACTGCTAATATCCCGAAACTTATATTGGGAAACCAAACAGCTATCAATGGCGGGAAGGTTGACTGCTCGGCCATGGTACCAAATACTTTATCAAAGAAAATAAATACAAATGCAAGAGTTATTCCCAGAGCAAGGTTTACCCCCATACCTCCCCTCCTCTTAATCGAAGAAACGGCCACTGCGATTATCGTTAAAATAAATGCTGAAACAGGAATACTCCATCTCTTATAAGCAACTACCAGGTAACGATTGATATTTCCTGAACCTCTACTGCGTTCCTTCTCAATAAATTCATTGAGTTCTGTATAGTTAAGGGTTTCAGCAATATAGTTTTCAGGGGTGAGCTCATCAAATGCAAACGGTAGAATGGTGTCTAATGTGGTTTCATGAATAATTTCGTCCTCCTTCTCTCCAATTATCCTTTTATCAAATACACTTAAAGTATAGGTGGAATCATCTTCATTATATTTTAATCTGGAAGCGCTTATTTTGAATTTCAATTCGTTTCCATCAAAATGCTCTAAAGTAAAATTCCTCGCGGTTTTTGTTCTTGGCTGAAAGTGGCTGGCATAGATGTATTCATCATCATTAATCTGCCGGTAAACATCACTGGTCTCCTGAGTTTGCGAGCCTTTCTTAAGATATTCATACTTAAACTCATTAAAGCCTTTACTGGCTTGGGGGGCCAGAAACATGCTCAAAACCAAAGCTAAGGCACAAACAATTGTAGCTCCTATCAAGTATGGCCGTAAAAACCTGTAAAAGCTAACGCCACTACTTAAAAAGGCTATAATTTCAGTGTTATTGGCAAGTTTCGAGGTAAACCAGATAACTGATAAAAACAGGAATAATGGAAAAAGCAGATTGGCAAAATAAACGGTAAAATCAAGATAGTATAATGCTACTTCAATAAAAGGCACCTCATTTTCCAGAATCTTATCGATCTTTTCGGCAAGGTTTACTGTTATCCCAATAGGAATAAACAACAGCAGCATCAGGAAAAAAGTTCCCAGGTAGCGTTTTAATATGTACCAGTCAAGGATCTTCAACTTATAATCGCTTATCCATTTGTTTTACCATTTTATCTTTCCAGGTTGTAAAATCACCAGCTAATATATGCTTTCTGGCTTCTCTTACCAACCAGAGATAAAAGCCAAGGTTATGGATAGTCGCAATTTGCTTGCCAAGCATTTCGTTAACGGTAAAAAGATGTCTTAAGTAAGCTTTAGAATATTCTGTATCAACCCAGGTAATTCCCATATCGTCTATCTGAGAAAAGTCATCAGCCCACTTTCTGTTCTTTATATTAATGGTGCCATGAGCAGTAAAAAGCATTCCGTTTCTCGCGTTTCTTGTTGGCATCACACAATCGAACATATCTATTCCCAGGGCGATATTTTCTAATATATTAATAGGAGTACCAACACCCATTAGGTAGCGGGGTTTGTCTTCAGGTAGAATTTTAGTTACCACCTCGGTCATCGCATACATTTCTTCAGCGGGCTCACCTACAGATAAACCGCCAATAGCGTTCCCTTCGGCTCCAACAGATGCAATATATTCGGCAGATTGTTCTCTAAGGTCTATATAAGTACTTCCCTGAACGATTGGAAATAAAGTTTGATTAAACCCATACAAAGGTTCTACTTTATCCAGGTGACTCACACATCTATCCAGCCAGCGATGCGTCATGTGCATAGATCGTTTGGCGTAGCGGTAATCGCAGGGATAAGGCGTACATTCATCAAAAGCCATTATAATATCGGCTCCAATAGCCCGCTGAATTTCCATTACATTTTCAGGAGTAAAAGTATGGGAGGACCCGTCAATATGAGATTTAAATTTTACGCCTTCTTCCTTTATCTTTCTTCTTGCAGATAATGAATAAACCTGGTAGCCGCCACTATCGGTAAGAATATTTCTATCCCAATTCATGAATTTATGAAGGCCACCTGCTTTCTTTAAAATTTCGGTTTGTGGCCTTAAATAAAGGTGATAAGTATTCCCTAGAATTATATCGGGGTTAATATCTTCTTTCAGCTCTCTTTGGTGAACTCCTTTAACCGAAGCCACCGTTCCAACCGGCATAAAAATAGGAGTTTCAATTGTTCCGTGATCGGTGGTGATTTTACCGGCACGGGCTTTACTACCTGGTTCGGTAGTTAATAAATCAAATTTCATAGTCTAAATTAAATCGCTGCAAAGATACTCAACTAAAAATCAAATTGAACCCGCTTGAAAAGCTAAATTGTTAGTTACTTGAGCTTCAAAGTTAATAACTGCGCTTTGATGGCTTTGTCAAAGCTATTTAAAAGCCTATTTTTGTGGCCATTATTTAAACAACACAAAACTATAATGTCAGACATTCAGGAATTAAAAGACTTTGCCACGCAGGTGCGCAGAGATATTTTAAGACAGGTACACAAGGTAAATTCTGGTCATCCAGGAGGCTCTTTAGGTTGTACCGAATTTTTCACCGCTCTTTATAAAGAGGTAATGCACCACAATACCAATTTTGATATGGATGGAAAAGATGAAGATCTTTTCTTTCTTTCAAATGGCCATATCTCCCCGGTATTTTACAGCGTGCTTGCCCGCACCGGTTATTTCCCGGTGGAGGAGCTTAACACTTTCAGATTAATTAACTCGCGTTTACAGGGACACCCAACAACTCACGAAGGCCTACCCGGAATTCGGGTGGCTTCAGGTTCTCTCGGTCAGGGTATGTCTGTAGCGATTGGAGCTGCCGAAGCTAAAAAGCTAAACAAAGATAAACACCTGATATATTCCTTACACGGAGATGGAGAACTTCAGGAAGGTCAAAATTGGGAAGCCATCATGTATGCGGCAGCCCATAAAGTAGACAATCTTATCGCTACCGTAGATCTTAACGGACAGCAAATTGATGGAAGCACCGAAACCGTACTTCCAATGGGTAATCTCAAAAAGAAATTTGAAGCCTTTGGCTGGGATGTTCTTGAAATAGAAGACGGGAATGATATTGAACAGGTATTAGACGGCCTGAAAGAGGCTAAATCACATACCGGAAAAGGCAAACCTGTTTGTATTTTAATGACAACAGTAATGGGACATGGAGTAGATTTTATGATGCATACTCACGCATGGCACGGAAAGGCTCCAAATGACGAGCAGCTTGAAAACGCGCTTGCTCAAAACCCTGAAACTTTAGGGGATTATTAAACCCTATTAAGTTAGTCAAATAAAAAAATAGATTTCCGCCTGCGCGGAAATGACAAAGAAGATCAAAATGAAAAAATATACAGATACAGGAAAAAAAGATACCCGTTCAGGTTTTGGAGACGGGCTTACCGAACTGGGACGTAATAACCCCAATGTAGTTGCCCTTTGTGCCGATCTTATTGGATCGCTAAAAATGCAGGATTTTATAGATGAAAATCCGGAACGCTTCTTCCAGGTAGGGATTGCCGAAGCAAACATGATAGGAATTGCCGCCGGATTGACCATTGGCGGAAAAATACCTTTTGCCGGAACTTTCGCCAATTTCGCAACCGGAAGGGTTTACGATCAAATAAGACAGAGTGTGGCATATTCAGGAAAAAATGTGAAGATCTGCGCCAGTCACTCCGGAGTTACTCTTGGAGAGGACGGTGCCACTCACCAGATCCTGGAAGATATCGGGTTGATGAAAATGCTGCCGGGAATGACGGTTATCAACACCTGTGATTATAACCAGACCAAAGCGGCTACTATTGCAATAGCAGACCACGACGGCCCGGTTTATCTGAGATTCGGAAGACCTAAAGTGGCCAACTTTACTCCTGAAGATCAGAAATTTGAAATTGGGAAAGCGGTACATTTATACGAAGGTAGCGATGTAACTATTATCGCTACAGGTCATTTGGTTTGGGAAGCACTTCAGGCTGCCGAAAAACTTTCAGAAAAAGGTATAAATGCAGAAGTGATTAATATTCACACCATCAAACCATTAGATGAAGAAGCCATTATTAATTCGGTTAAAAAAACCGGATGCGTGGTTACTGCCGAAGAGCATAACTTCCTTGGAGGACTTGGAGAAAGTGTAGCCAGAACCCTGGCAGAAAACTATCCTGCACCACAGGAATTTGTGGCCACCCAGGATACTTTTGGAGAAAGCGGTACGCCAGAACAATTAATGGATAAATACGGCCTGAATGCCGAAGCTATTATTAAGGCAACTGAAAAAGTTTTAAGAAGAAAATAAGCTACTGTAAAACAGCACACTAAAAGCCTTTCAGAAGTATTTCTGAAAGGCTTTTTTTATTTCTTCAGAATAAAAGGCATTATTTATGCGTTATTCGAATCCTAACTTAAAATTGAAATAATATGAAAAAGTTAATAATTATCGCTGTGTTTCTAGCAGGTACAAGTTTAATGGCCCAGGAAACTGAATTTGGAATTAAGGGAGGATTGAACTACGGAGCTTCCGGAGATTATGAAAATGTAAATGAAGGTGCCGAAGATTTTCGCTCTTCCTTTGAGGAAGGAGAGAACAAAACCGGTTTTCATGTTGGAGCTTACAGCAAATTTGGAATTTTAGGGTTTTTTCTTCAGCCAGAAGTAATGTACACAAGTCTCACCACTCAATATGAATCTTTTGATTATAAATTAAACAAAATAGATGCTCCGGTTTTAGTTGGAGCAAACATATTTGGACCCTTAAGTATTAAGGCAGGCCCTTCTTTTCAATATATTTTAAACAACGAATTGGAGGAAACTTCTTTTGAGATTGGGGAAGTAGAAAATGATATCACCATTGGTTATCAATTAGGTGCCGGATTAAATTTTGGGCGTCTTGGCTTTGACCTGCGATATGAAAATGCTTTTAGCGAAAATACTGCTTTTGTTGAAACAGCTTCAGAGAGATTTTCTCTGGATTCCAGGCCTTCTCAATGGATATTAAGTGCCTCTTATTCCTTCTAAAATAAGAGGAAATATTCAAAACAAAAAAAGCCCCGGATCGGGGCTTTTTTGATTCATTTATTTTTACTTAGAACGTATCTGGATCTAAATAATCCGGGATTCCGTTCCCGTTGGTATCGGGAAATTCCAGGCTTCCGTCTTCATTTATGATTATCTCTTCACGGGTTGGAGTACCATCCCCGTCATCATCATTATCTGCGAAATTGGCAGTTCCGTCCCCATCGGTATCGTCATTTCTTAGGTCACCATCACCGTCAAGATCTTCCATCCAGCTGGGGATGCCATCGCCGTCGTGATCGGCCTCATTCACACTCATCAGATTAATAGTGAATATTAGCGGACTATAAGCCGGAATTCGTGCCTGGGAATTAGCAAAATACCCTAGGCCTGAAGGCATAAATACCGCTCCTATTCCGTAATCATTATTAAAATTAACGGTATTGTCATCATTTACTGTGTAACCGGAAGCTCCTTTCAATTCGATAATTCCCTGGGTAAACCCATTGATAAGACCTAACTGGTCAAACCATACCGGGGTTTTTGCATTATCGAAAGTAGAACGGTCAAGCAATTCTCCACGATATGAAACCAGCGTAGAATCGGCAAAAGTTGGTTGCTCTCCTACTCCTTCTCTCACTTTAAGAACATATAAATTATAATCTACGTCGTCCTGACTATATGTTTTCTGAATAAGATTTTCCGAATCTATAATAGGAGTTTTATCAGAGTTATCTCCTGCAATTGTATCAAAACGAATTACATAATCAAAATCTCCTCCCGGATTTTCGAATTCCTCGTAATTATAAAAATGGGTTTCCAGGTATGCTCTTAAAGCTTCATCATCTTCAATTGCCTGTTCCCCACGGTCACGTTCAGGAACTTCTTCAATTTCATCGTCATCATTATCACAAGAAACAAGTGCAAGACTAAAAAACACACTTAGAAAAAATACATATTTCAATTTCATCATTCTTTTAATTTGGGGCGCAAGATACAATATTCTTGTATTTTTGTGGAAGGATTAAACCGCAGTTTTATGAGGATTGATAAGTTTTTATGGTGTGTGAGGTATTTTAAAACGCGTAGCCTTGCCACACATGCCTGTAAGCAGGGGAAAATAAAAATGGAAGGCAACAGTGTTAAACCATCCAGGGAGGTTTATCCAACAGATAAAATTAGTGTGCGCAAAAACCAGATTGATTACCAGGTAGAGGTTCTGGACATCCCCCCGAGCAGGGTTGGAGCTAAACTGGTGAATTTATATGTGCATGATACCACCCCAAAAGAAGCCTTCGAGAAACTTGATCTTTTAAAATACTCTAAGGATTATTACCGAAAAAAAGGTGCCGGCCGGCCTACCAAGAAAGATCGGAGGGATATAGACGAATGGTATGAAAATACAGATCCGGATACTCCAGATGAAAAATAAATTTGATACCGCTTTTTGGCAGCAGCGCTATACCCAAGGAAAAACAGGCTGGGATATCGGGGAGGTTTCTCAACCCCTTAAAGCCTATATTGATCAGTTAAAGCACAAAGATATCAAGATTCTTATTCCCGGGGCAGGAAATTCCTGGGAGGCCGAATACCTTTTCAGTAAGGGTTTTAAAAATGTATTTGTGGCCGATCTGGTATGGGAACCCCTTGATAATCTTTCTAAACGTTGCCCCGACTTTCCCAAAAACCAAATATTGCAGACCGATTTCTTTGAGATTGAAAACCAGTTCGATCTTATCCTCGAGCAAACATTTTTCTGTGCCCTTCCAATAGAAAAAAGACCTGCTTATGCCAAACAATGTCATAACCTCCTAAAGGAAAACGGCAAAATTATGGGTCTTCTTTTCAACTTTAAACTCACAGAAGACGGACCTCCTTTTGGGGGTAGTAAAAATGAATATTTAACGTATTTTAGCCAGTACTTTAAAATTGAAATCCTGGAGCCATCTTATAATTCTATAAAACCACGCCAGGGAAATGAACTCTTTTTCAAATTCAAAAAACTATGAAATGAGCATAATGGGAATATGTTATAAACATCATTTGAAAATATGCGAATTACATATGTCCAATAAAAAACAATAAAAATTCACATATGAAAAAAGGTGTATTGATCTTAACCCACGAACAAATTCAGCATAAAATAAAACGTATTGCTTACCAAATCTATGAGAGCAATCTGGAAGAAAGTGAGATCGTGCTGGCCGGAATTTCCAAAAACGGTTATGAATTTGCTCAACGCCTCAAAAAATGGCTGGAGGAAATTTCTCCTTTAAAGATCAGTCTTTGCGAGGTCAAAATCGATAAAAAGAATCCGCTTAAACCGGTAACTACTTCCCTTGAAAGTTCTGATTATAAAGACAAATCTATAATCCTGGCAGATGACGTTCTAAATTCTGGAACCACGCTTATTTACGGCGTTAAGCATTTCCTTGAAGTTCCTCTAAAACAATTCCAAACAGCTGTACTGGTTGACAGAAATCACAAGAAATACCCGGTAAAAGCCGATTTTAAAGGGATATCACTTTCCACCTCACTTCAGGAAACCGTTAAACTGAGTTTTGAAAAAGGAAACAACAAAGCAGAACTATTTTAGTTTCTCTTCAATTTCATTCAAAATTTCTGTAGGGGTCGCATTATCTACATTTACAACGATATCTGATTGATGGTAGTAATAACCTCTCTCAAACATATGTTTTCTTATAAATTCCTCTAATGCTTCTCTGGTTTCAAGATGACTAATCACCGGTCTGTGAATTTTCTCCGGAAATAAACGTCGGGTTAATTCCTCAACGGAAGCTTTTAGATAAATAGTTTTAGAATTAGGTGTTTCTTTGATTAACTCCAGATTTTTTCCATAGCATGGGGTGCCACCACCCAAGGAAACCACCAGATTGGAGGGTTCTTCCAGGACATCCTCTAAAACCTGTGTTTCCAGTTTCCGGAAATATAACTCTCCTTTCTCCTGAAATATACCGTGTATTGTTTTTCCTTCTATAGTTTCGATTTGGTCATCAAGATCAAGAAAATCATAATTTAATTGGGCAGCGAGTTGCTTACCCAATAGTGATTTTCCCGAGCCCATATACCCGTTAAGAAATATTTTCATAGTATAATTTACTCGTTATTAGATGAATTAAAAACAAATGCAAATTTATATGATTTTAGTCTTGAAAAATAAATTAATGAATGTATATTTGCACCCGCATTCGCAAAACGCCGGATGCCACAAATGATCTGGTAGCTCAGTTGGTAGAGCATCTCCCTTTTAAGGAGAGGGTCCTGGGTTCGAGCCCCAGCCAGATCACATTTTAAGTTCAGATTTTGTTGAGTGAGAAGTTTATCCTGAGCAAGCCAATAGGCGAAGTTGAAGGGAGCCCCCCGTCCGCACGGATTCATCCGGGCGGGCAGCCAGATCACTTTTTAAGTTCCGATCTTTTTGGGAAGTTTATGTGGATTGTCGCTATAGCGGAAAACCGAAAACTAGAGTCCGAACGGGCAGCCAGATCACAACATAGTTCTTTATACAGATTCAATCAGATCTGGTAGCTCAGTTGGTAGAGCATCTCCCTTTTAAGGAGAGGGTCCTGGGTTCGAGCCCCAGCCAGATCACATTTTAAGTTCAGATTTTGTTGGGCGAGAAGCCTGTCCCGATTGTAGCGATAGTGA
>DATISX010000226.1:0-1854 GCA_035468275.1 Salegentibacter sp. | reverse complement strand
TATTACCAAACCAGCCGACTCGGCAACCGAAAGGGGAAAAACGCCATGCAGCAGGTTCCGGTAGAGACGATAGAAGTCGTGGAAGCTTCGAACTTCAATATTCTTTCGGTAGAGCTGGGTTTACCGGTTTATTACTATCATAATCAGTTTATTTTTTCCTTCAGGCCTAATCTGGCATTTCCTCAGGGAGAGAGTAAGATCATTAGCCCGGATTTTGTATATGAAGAAACTTTGGATGATGTTTTCTATTTTTCAGTGGGAATAGGTTATTGGCTAATTCCGTAGAAACTGTCTATTAAAATACAAATGGATCTGGTTTGTAAGATTTCCTGCTTATTTTTTGAAAAATGCTGCTTTTGTTTTCTCTTGCATCATAAAATTTTGTAAAAGCTTCGAGACAAAGCTCGTTTTTGCTTTAAAACTTCTTAGTTTTAAATTTTATTTTTAATAAAACCAAAATCTAAATTATGAGTAACAGTAAATCTTATCAAGTCGAACCTATTCATCAGGATACTTACCTGGCAAACGGAGAATTAATAAAATGGGATGGGAAAAAAGATGAGGTTTATTCTACTATTTCTTCTTCAGAAAGCTATAGCAAAACCCTTTTAGGGTCGGTGCCGCATATGGATGAGGCTACTGCCCTTGAGGTATTGGAGCACGCCTGCAATGCCTACGATAAAGGAAAAGGAGAATGGCCTACCGCGAAGGTTGCAGACCGGGTTAAGAGCATGACGAAATTCGTGAAGCTTATGGAGAAAGAGCGGGAGACCGTGGTGAAGTTTCTGATGTGGGAGATAGGTAAATCCCTGCCCGATTCTGAAAAGGAATTCGACAGGACGGTGGAATATATTTATGATACCATCGAAGATTATAAGCAGCTGGACCGCGATAGTGCCAATTTTCAGAAGCGGGATAATGTTCATGCGCATATTCGCCGTGGGCCGCTGGGAGTGGTTTTATGTTTAGGACCCTATAATTATCCTTTAAATGAAACCTTCGCTTTGCTCATTCCCGCGCTTATTATGGGGAATACGGTAATTTTTAAACCTGCAAAACACGGGGTGTTGTTATTATCTCCTTTACTGAAGGCCTTCCAGGAAAGCTTTCCAAAGGGTGTGGTAAATATCATTTACGGCAGGGGAAGAGAAGTGGCGGCTCCTATTATGAAGAGCGGGAGAATAGATGTACTGGCTTTAATTGGCAACAGCAAATCGGCTATTGCTTTACAGGACCAGCACCCGCATAAGAACAGATTAAGACTGGTACTTGGTCTTGAAGCTAAAAACCCTGCTATTATCCTTTCCGATGCCGATCTGGACCATACCATTGAGGAATGCCTGTCAGGAACATTATCTTTTAACGGGCAGCGTTGTACGGCCTTGAAGATCATCTATGTTCATGAAGATATAAGAGAAGAATTCAATAAGCGTTTTGCTGAAAGGGTAGATCAGTTGAAATTTGGGAATCCCTGGGATGATGGGGTAAAGCTAACGCCCCTGCCAGAACCAGATAAACCCAAATATATCACCGAATTGATTGAAGACGCACAGGAAAAAGGAGCTAAGATCCTGAATGAAAAAGGAGGTAAGGTAATCGACAATTATATTTTCCCTGCGGTGCTTTACCCGGTAACTAACGAGATGAGAGTGTACCAGGAGGAACAGTTTGGGCCGGTGATTCCTGTAAAATCTTTTACTTCAATTGAAGACCTGCTAAACGAAATAGCCGATTCCAATTACGGGCAACAGGTGAGCATTTTCGGAAAGGATGTTCATCAGCTCGCGCCGCTAATTGCTACTATGGTGAATGTGGGTTGTCTTGTGAATCTTAACTCGGCCTGCCAGCGAGGAC
>DATISX010000225.1:0-1922 GCA_035468275.1 Salegentibacter sp. | reverse complement strand
TTGAATGTCGTATCAATGCTGAAGATCCTTATAACAACTTCAGGCCTTCTCCCGGGAAGATCACCAATCTTCACGCGCCGGGTGGCCATGGAGTGCGAATAGATACTCACGTTTACAGCGGATATGTGATTCCGCCAAACTACGATTCTATGATAGCGAAGCTCATTACTACTGCCCAAACCAGGGAAGAAGCAATAAGTAAGATGAAAAGAGCGCTTGATGAGTTTGTAATTGAAGGGATTAAAACTACAATTCCTTTCCACAGGCAACTCATGGATCATCCTGATTATATTGAAGGAAATTACACGACCAAGTTCATGGAAGATTTCAAAATGAAACCCCTCGAGGAAGTGGAATAAACATCCTTTTTAAAAATTCAAATAACCCCGCAGTTTTGAGCTGTGGGGTTTTTTTATACCTGTTTATCCGAAACTTTCTGTAATTTGAGGCAAAATTAACTAAACAATGAATCTTTCTTACTGGGAAACCAAAACCTGGTTTTCGGCTATTGATTATTGCATAATAGGAAGCGGAATTACCGGACTTAATTGCGCGCTGGACCTTAAAAAACGCTTTCCTAAAGCTCGTGTGCTAATTTTGGAACGCGGAATATTACCAAACGGGGCCAGCACTAAGAACGCCGGTTTTGCATGTTTCGGGAGCATGTCTGAAATTCTGGACGATCTTAAAACACATAATGAGGAAGAAGTTGTGGAGCTGGTTAAAAAACGCGTTAAAGGTCTAAAAATCCTGAGACAGAATCTTGGTGACACCCGAATTGGTTATAAGGAATACGGAGGCTATGAGCTTTTCACTTCAGAAGACGGGAATTTATTCGAGGAATGCCTTTCAGAAATACCGCGTATTAATTCTTTGCTGAAACCGGTATTCGGGAAAGATGTTTTCAGTAAGGAGAAAGATGAATTTGGTTTCAGGAATATTCAAAAGAAATTAATTTTCAACCAGTTTGAAGGTCAGTTGAATACCGGAAAAATGATGGATGCTCTGTTAATTAAGGCCCAATCTGCCGGAATCAAAATTCTGAATAATATTAGTGTGGAAGAATTTTCAGAAGCAGGTGATTCAGTAAAAATAAAGACAGATAAGCTGGAGTTTTCAGTAAAAAAATTGCTCATAGCCACTAACGGCTTCGCCTCAAAACTCGGGATTGAGGAAGTAAAACCTGCCCGGGCCCAGGTACTTATCACTAAACCGATAAAGAATCTGGAGATTAAAGGAACTTTCCATCTGGATAAAGGTTATTATTATTTCAGAAATATTGATGACAGGATCTTGCTGGGCGGTGGAAGAAACCTGGATTTTAAGGCTGAAGAAACTACCGAAATCGCTCAAACAAGGCTTATTCAGAACCGCCTGGAAGAATTACTTAAAACCACCATATTGCCGGAAACCCAATTTGAAATAGAGCATCGCTGGAGCGGAATAATGGGAGTAGGAAAACAGAAAAAACCAATTGTCAGGCAGCTTTCTGAAAATATTTATTGTGGTGTTCGGCTTGGAGGAATGGGTGTTGCCATAGGTAGTCTTGTTGGAAAGGAACTTTCAGAACTTATAAAATGATAAAAAAAATCTTCAGGTTTCTTTGGAAATTCGTTGCTGGACTTTTTCTTTTTTCGGTGCTCATCGTTGTGCTTCTAAACTGGTTGCCGGTTGCGTTTACTCCGCTTATGGGAATTCGATACCTGGAAAATCCGGAGGAGAATATTCAGCATACCTGGTTGCCAAGAGAGGAGATTTCTTTGCATCTTCAGCTTGCGGTAGTTGCGAGTGAAGATCAGAATTTTGTAAACCATAATGGTTTCGACTTTGAAGCCATTGAAAAGGCGCTGCAGGAAAACAAGGAAGGAAAACGCGTAAGAGGGGCGAGCAGCATTTCCCAGCAAACGGCAAAAAATGTATTT
>DATISX010000224.1:0-19494 GCA_035468275.1 Salegentibacter sp. | reverse complement strand
CGATAATATAGAAGCTAGCCCAGAATCATCTTTTAAACCAGAAGCAGCATTTAAAAGATCAAAGATAGCCTTAGTGGTTGTAGATTCATTTCCGTGCATTTGAGACCATGCTAAGACCTTAATACTACCAGATCCAAGTTCAACGTGATGAATAGGTTGATTTAAAACCGATCTCCCGATTTCTTTTTTGCGGAAGTTTTCTGAATGCTTTTTAAGCAGAGGAATAATATGCTCTAAATGTAAATACCGACCCTCAATCGTATTTTCTTTAATTGATGAGTAAGCTTCCATTATCGTATTGAGTGGTGCCGAATAATTCATGTTCACAAAAGTAAACAAACGATATTTTACAAATGTAAACAGGAATTAGTGACCGTCGTGTTTACAAGTGTAACATTAATGTTTATAGTTGATTGTTCCGCTTAGGAATATCTCCTAAAACAATTAAATTAAAGTATAACCAATTAAACTTTAGTATTTTAATTAATTTTATATGAAGCAATACTTTAATTAAAAACAAACGGTTTACATTTGTAATTTTGTACATGTAAATCTTTTAATTACATTTGTAAACATTAAATCTTAGAAATGGAGTTACAATGGTAAACACTGAAAAATTTGCAGAGAGGCTGGAAAAGATTCTAAATTATTACGATTTATCGGCTGCAGCATTTGCTGACCAGATTGAAGTTGGCCGCTCCTCTATTTCTCATATTCTCTCCGGAAGAAACAAACCGAGCCTGGATTTTGTGATGAAAGTAATTTCTCATTTCCCGGAAGTGGAACTCTACTGGCTATTAAATGGAAAAGGGAAATTCCCAAAAGAAAGATCTTTTTCTCCCTCACAACCTGAAGTATCGCCAAAACCAATAACCCCTACTCCTCAAAAAGAAAATTCTTCTGTGGGATTTCAGCAAAAAGAAATTGCGCAGGATTTTGGTCAAAAAGGAAAGCAAATTAGGAAAATTGTTATTTTTTACACAGACGGGTCTTTTGAAGCCTTTGAAAATTGACTTTCATCTTAAAATAAACTTATTTTGCAGTATGAGAAAAAGCCTCCTTCTGCTTGTTGTTATTTTTACCTTTACAAGCTGTTTTCAGCCCGAACGAAACTGCGCCGACTTTAAAACCGGTACTTACGAATTTGAATCTTATCTAAACGGAGAAATGGTCACTTCCCGTTTTATCAGGAACGACAGTATTGAAATTGATTTTTTTCAAGGGAATACAGATACTTCTTCTGTGCGGTGGCTCAATGATTGTGAATTTATCCTGAAGAATCTTAATCCGGAAAATATGGCTGAAGAGAAGCCAATTCACATGAAGATTCTTACAACTACTAAAGACGGGTATACCTTTGAATATGGGATGGTAGGCGCTACCCGAAAAGAAAGAGGATCGGTAAAACGCGTAGAAGAGAATTAGTTAATCCTGTTTTTTCCTTAAAAGCTTATTTTGTTCTTCCATTAATTCGGTTAGTTTTGATAGAAGCTCAATATCCTTAGGTGTTGTTTCCCGAGTATCTTTTGGATTTTCAGCCTTCCGGCGAAAGCGGTTCATCAGTTTTATCACCAGAAAAATGGTGAAACCTATAATAATAAAGTCAAGCAAGGTCTCGATCAAGGCACCATAACCAATCGCAACTTCCTGAATAGCTTCTACCCCTTCGGCTTCAGGTACACCTTCCTTCAGAACAATCCTTTTCTCAGAAAAAGTAATCCCATCGGTCATTAAGCTTAAGGGCGGCATTACTACTTCCTTAACCAACGTATTCACCACGGCGTTAAAGGCGGTACCGATAATGATCCCCACGGCCATATCCACCATATTGCCTTTTATGGCAAACTCCTTAAACTCCTTAATCAATCCCATTACTCATCAAATAATTTGGTTTGACTTTCTGAATTCAGGGATTTTCCGTTTACCGGTTTTCCGGTATCGCCATGGTTTTTATCTTCAGCGAGGTTTTCTTCATCTATCACCTCAATTTCCTCTGCAGGAACTTCTTCTTCCTCTTCATAAGGTAAAGGATCCAGTAAGTTTATCTGCTTTACTTTATCTGAAGTCAATTGGTTGCCCTGAGCTTTGATCCCTTTAATAGATATAAATTCTTCAAGATTCACCTCCTCATTTTCCCTTTGTTCTTTCCCACGTTGCTTGTTATAAACAACCTCTGCCATAGGATAATAATCTGTTGAAACAATTTCGAGATAGGATTTTTCATGTTCACTGATGAATTTTTCCTCTTTATCCGGATTCTCTACAAGGAAACGTTTTACATAGAAACGTTCTTTTTCAGGCTCCCAATAAATAGCGGAAATTGGTTTTTTAGGCACCCATTTTTCCAGCACCAGCATTTCCTCATCAAATCTTGTGGTAAGTTCCGGTTTGATGGTTTTGGCTACACCCTCAGCCGTAACTATTAGAATACGGTCCTCTCCCTTAAATTCTCCTAACAACTCCCCGCGTTCATCAACATTCAGTCTTTTTACGGTTTCATCAAACCATATCCTTCGGGGTTTTAAAGTTGAAACACCTTCTTCTTTTAATTCTATGCGTTTTACGGCGTACTTGGTGACAATATTTCCTTTTACGTTTCGTCCTTTAATAAGAATATCGGCAAAATCAACATCAAATTTTAGCTTTTTAATGCTTCCTACCTGGCGCAATAATACCATTACAACTTCGGCTTCCCCATTGGGATTAGCTGAGAAGTAATGCACCTTGGAATCCTTATTCCCCTGGGTGAGATCATATTCCCTGTCACGCGTTACCGAGGTTACCGAAAAACGCTTTATATAAGAAGCTCCGGTCTTACCATCGCGGTAGATCATATTATAAATAGTGCGTTTATCTTTCTTTTTAAAGATTGCAACGTGAATAATGTCTTTTCCCACGAAGGTTTTTGAGTCAACCTTGGTGACCAACATTTTTCCATCGGCGGTGAAGACTATCACATCATCTATGTCTGAACATTCTGTAACATATTCGTCTTTCTTTAAAGCGGTACCTACAAAACCTTCCTTTCGGTTCACGTAAAGTTTTGTATTTCTTATAATCACTTTTGTTGCCTCTATATCATCAAAGATTCGCAGTTTGGTTTTTCTATCCTGCTCCTGACCATAATCTTTTTTCAGCTTCTTAAAATAATCTATGGCAAATTCCACCAGATTATCCAGGTAATGTTTAATCTGAGCGATCTCGCCTTCTAGCGTATCAATTTTTTGCTGCGCTTTATCAATATCGAATTTTGAGATACGCTTGATCCTAATCTCCGTAAGTCGAATTATATCTTCTTCAGTAACTTCCCGTTTCAGATGTTTGGTAAAAGGCTTCAGCCCTTTATCTATAGCCTCAATAACCCCGGCCCATGTTTCTTCCTCCTCTATATCGCGATAGATGCGATTTTCGATAAAAATTCGCTCAAGGGACGCGAAATGCCATTGCTCTTCGAATTCATCAAGTTTTATTTCCAGTTCACTCTTCAGGAGAGAAAGCGTATGATCTGTAGATCGACGTAAGATGTCAGAAACTCCTAAAAACACCGGTTTGTTTTCAATAATTACACATCCCAGAGGTGCCAGGGAGTTTTCACATTGTGTGAATGCATAAAGGGCATCAATGGTTTTATCCGGTGATATATTATTTGGTAGATGAATAAGAATTTCAACTTCGGCTGCCGTATTATCCTCGATCTTTTTGATCTTTATTTTGCCTTTTTCGTTGGCTTTTAAGACAGAATCAATAAGTGTTGAAGTGGTGGTTCCGTAAGGAATCTCGGTAATAGAAAGGGTGTTTTTATCAATGTTGTTGATTTTCGCCCTTACGCGAACTCTTCCTCCCCGTTTCCCGTCGTTATAATTGGAAATATCAGCCACCCCACCGGTAGGGAAGTCAGGAAAAATGGTAAATTTCTTTCCTTTTAAATGCTGTATAGAAGCATCAATAAGCTCATTAAAGTTGTGAGGAAGGATTCGGGTACTCAAACCTACGGCGATACCTTCGGCACCCTGCGCAAGCAACATAGGGAATTTAACCGGAAGGTTTACCGGTTCGTTTTTTCTTCCATCGTAAGAAAGCTGCCATTCGGTTAATTTCTGATTGAATAAAACCTCAAGGGCAAATTTTGAAAGTCTCGCCTCAATATAACGCGGTGCGGCCGCCCTGTCTCCCGTTAAAATATTTCCCCAGTTTCCCTGGGTATCAATAAGCAATTCCTTTTGGCCAATCTGCACCATTGCATCACCAATACTGGCATCTCCGTGAGGATGGTACTGCATAGTATGCCCCACGATATTCGCTACTTTATTATAGCGGCCATCGTCCAGGTCTTTCATTGAATGCATTATACGGCGCTGTACAGGTTTGAAACCATCTTCAATTGCCGGAACTGCACGTTCCAGTATCACGTAAGAAGCATAATCCAGGAACCAGTCTTTATACATCCCGGTTACCTTGATCAATTCTTCCCTGGGTTGTTCAAATTCTTCCTGTGGGTTTCCTTCGTGGTTTTCTTCCATTAGGCGGTTGCTTTAGACTTCTCCAATATTTTATCAAGGGAAAGTATCATTCCCTTTTTCTTTTTTCGGGTTAAAAAAGTAGTGTTAAAAGTATATTTTTTATAGCCGCGTCTTCGGCGGGAACTTATATAAATAGTTAAGGCGGAATAGATAAAGTAATCGCTGAACCTATATTTCCCTAGTTTTCGCTTAGGAAATTCAGCCTTTTTCACACGGTATTCCATAAATTTTGAGAAGAAAACCCCGTTATTTTTTAGATTAAGGGTTTCTCCATCGCTGTCAAAATCAAAGGCCTGTCCTACCCTATGCACGTAAACTGCAAGAATCAGAACTACAATATTTGGCACATAATGACTGAAATTTATAGGCTCATCTGATCCCATCAATTCCAGGTTCACAAAAATATTGGTCACAAAAATGGCCACCAAAACCGTGTAAATGGAGGGGATTATTTTTATTTCGTTTTTATTGCTGAATCTCATATACCCAAATCTTCGATTAAATCGAGTTCAACTTTGAGATTGTCAATAATAAATTCCTGCCTGTCTGGTGTATTTTTGCCCATATAGAAACCAAGCATTTCTTCAATAGACTTTTCTTTATCCAGCATTACAGGGTCCAGGCGAATATCTTCCCCAATAAAATATTTGAATTCATCCGGAGAGATTTCCCCCAATCCCTTAAACCTGGTGATCTCTACTTTGCCTTTGAGCTTTTCAATAGCTCGCCTTCTTTCGGTTTCACTATAGCAATAAATCGTTTCCTTTTTATTTCTAACTCTAAAAAGCGGTGTTTGAAGTATATACAGGTGATTTTCCTTAATCAATTCCGGGAAGAACTGAAGAAAAAACGTGATAAGCAAAAGCCTTATGTGCATTCCATCTACATCGGCATCGGTAGCAATTACAATGTTATTATACCGAAGATCTGCCAGTGACTCCTCGATATTCAAGGCAGCCTGCAAAAGGTTGAATTCTTCGTTTTCGTAAACGATTTTTTTGCTTAGGCCGTAGCTGTTAAGTGGCTTTCCTTTTAAACTGAAAACGGCCTGGGTTTCCACATTTCGGGATTTAGTAATGGATCCACTCGCCGAGTCACCCTCGGTAATGAAAAGCGTGGTTTCCAGGTAACGTTCTTTTTTACTATCTCCCAGGTGAATGCGGCAATCCCTTAATTTTTTATTGTGCAGACTGGCTTTTTTAGCCCTGTCGCGTGCCAGTTTTCTTATTCCTGAAAGATCTTTTCGCTCTCTCTCTGCCTGTAAAATTTTCCGCTGAAGTTTATCGGCTGTTTCCGGGTTTTTATGAAGGTAATTGTCAAGCTGGGTTTTCAGGAAATCATTGATATAGGTACGAACGGTCGGTAATTTCCCGCCCATATCAGTAGAACCCAATTTGGTTTTAGTCTGACTTTCAAAAACCGGTTCCATAACCTTAATACTTATCGCTGAAACTATGGATTTTCGAATATCACTGGCCTCATAGTTCTTTCCGTAGAATTCCCTGATAGTTTTCACAATTGCTTCCCTAAAAGCACCAAGGTGTGTTCCCCCCTGTGAGGTATTCTGGCCATTCACAAAAGAATGGTATTCTTCGCTATATTGGGTTCGGCTATGGGTTAGGGCCACTTCAATATCATCACCTCTAAGGTGAATAATTGGATATAAACGATCGTCTTCATTTATACTATCGCTTAACAGATCTTTTAATCCGTTTTCAGAATAAAACTTTTCCCCGTTAAAAATTATGGTTAGCCCCGGATTCAGGTAAACATAATTCTTAAGCATCTTTTCAATGTACTCGTTCCGATATTTGAAGTGCTTAAAAATAACCTCATCGGGGTTAAAGGTTACTTTGGTTCCGCGGCGACGGGAAGTCTCATCCAGTAATTCCTCGTTAACCAGATTACCCTGTTCAAATTCGGCGGTTTTGGATTGTCCGTCCCGCGTTGATTCTACTCTAAAATAGGAAGAAAGTGCATTAACGGCTTTAGTACCTACTCCATTTAATCCTACCGATTTCTTGAAAGCACGAGTATCATATTTTCCACCGGTGTTCATCTTGGAAACTACATCTACAACTTTACCTAGGGGAATTCCCCTTCCGTAATCGCGAACAATTACGCGCTGGTTCTGTACCGAGATCTCAATGGTTTTCCCCGATCCCATTACAAATTCGTCTATACAGTTGTCTATTACTTCTTTGAGTAGAATGTAAATACCATCATCGGCACTGGAACCATCACCCAGTTTCCCGATGTACATCCCGGGTCGCATCCTGATGTGTTCTTTCCAGTCTAACGACCGTATGTTATCCTCAGTATATTTGGTTTCCTCACTCATAAGTAGAATTGGAGTTTGTGGCTAAGATAAGGTTTACCTTAAAAAGTTGAAACCCTTGGTGCACAAAGTAATTAACAAAGATTTAGGGAAATTGTTAAAATAATTCCTTGCCTCTGTTTTTACAAAATTTCCAAATGAAAAATTGAAACCATAACCCGTTATACTAAATCAGAATGAATAGAAGAAATAGGCTAATTCCGATTTATTACTCTGAGAAAAGTGTGTAAATTTTTAAACGTTAAAACGAAAATGCATTACATCACCATCTTTCACGATATAGTCTTTCCCTTCAACCCGCATTTTCCCGGCTTCTTTAACTTTGGCTTCGCTTCCGTAGTGCACAAAATCATCGTAAGCAATAACCTCAGCCCTGATAAAGCCTTTTTCAAAATCGGTGTGGATCACACCCGCTGCCTGCGGTGCAGTCGCTCCTTTTGGGAAAGTCCAGGCTCTCACTTCTTTTACTCCGGCAGTAAAATAGGTTTCAAGATTCAGTAATTTATAGGCGCCCCGAATTAACTTGGCAGCTCCTGCTTCCTCAAGACCAATATCCTGAAGAAACATCTGGCGCTCCTCATAATCATCAAGCTCGGTAATATCGGCTTCGGTTCCAACGGCAAGCACAAGAACTTCAGCATCCTCCTCCTTTACGGCTTCTTTTACTCTCTCAACATACTCATTTCCGGAAACTGCGGCACCTTCATTTACATTACAAACGTACATAACCGGCTTATCTGTGATGAATTGTAGCGGTTTTATAAATTCCTTTCGTTCATCATCGGTAAATGAAATTGCGCGAATAGATTTTCCAGCTTCCAGACCCTGCTTAACTTTAAGCAAAGCCGCTTCCTCTTTCTGGGCTTCTTTGTTTCCGGTTCTTGCAGCTCGTTTTACCTTTTCCAGTTTTTTCTCAGCTGTTTCAAGATCTTTCAGCTGAAGTTCCATATCGATGGTCTCTTTATCCCGAATAGGATCTATTGAACCATCAACATGAACAATATTTTCATTTTCAAAACAGCGCAGAACGTGAAGAATAGCATCTGTTTCGCGAATATTTCCAAGAAATTGATTTCCTAATCCCTCACCTTTACTGGCTCCTTTTACAAGGCCGGCAATATCAACGATCTCAACGGTTGCAGGCACCACTCTTTCAGGATTTACCAGACTTTCCAGTTTTTCCAGTCTTGAATCGGGAACATTCACAACCCCTATGTTTGGCTCAATAGTACAAAAGGGAAAGTTCGCACTTTGCGCTTTTGCATTGGATAAACAGTTAAAAAGGGTCGATTTTCCTACGTTTGGTAATCCTACAATTCCGGCTTTCATAAATTCAATTTTATGCTGAGTTTTAGCGGCTGCAAATGTAAGGATTAAGAACGATATTTTAATGCCTGATGACTAATTCTAAGGTTTTCTTTTACTTGCCTACATCAGGTAGATTTACCAGATTGATCCAGAAATCTTCTATTTTAACTACTGCCTCCATAAAATCGCTAACCTCTATAGGTTTTGTTATATAGCAATTAGCATAATTCTCGTAAGATTTGTCTACATCATTTTGGGCTGAAGAAGTAGTAAGCATGATAACCGGAATACTTCTAAAAACATCGTGAGTTTTGATATGTTTTAAAACTTCATGCCCATTTTTCCTCGGAAGGTTAACGTCAAGCAAGATTAGATCTGGTATTTTGGAATTTTTGAAATCTCCCTTCTTATTCAGGAAATCAAGAGCTTCCTGACCGTCTCGGGCCACGCTTAATTCATTCATTATTTTCCCTTCTTCCAGGGCTTCAGTAGTAAGTAAAATATCTCCTTCATTATCTTCAACAAGCAAAATGTGAATAGGATTCATAGGGTTGATTCAGATTTAATGGTATTAATTTTTAAAAATATAATAAAAACCGATAACTATAACTTTTTAAGAATACTGAAATAAAAAATACTACCTTCTCCTTCCCTGGATTCCAACCAGATTTTACCTCCCAGATTTTCTATGATTTTTTTTGTAACTGCCAGCCCCATACCGGTACCAGAGTATTTTTCTCTTTGATGTAATCGTTGAAAGATAATGAAGATCCTTTCAAAGTACTCGGAATCTATTCCTATTCCATTGTCTTTAATACTAAACACAAAAAACTTCCCCGATTCTTCTGCATTTATTTCAATTTCAGGAGGCATTGAGACTTTTCGGTATTTAATGGAATTACTAATAAGATTTTGAAAAACCTGTCGAATAGGAGCCTTCGGAGCAACTATTTCCGGAAGATTCCCGGTTTTGATCACCGCTCCTGAATCTTTTATTTCTTTACGATACAATGTTTTTAATTCCTCAATTATCTCATTAACATCAATATTTTCCTGTTTGTCTTCACTCCTGCCAACCCTGGAAAATTCTAAAAGATCAAGAATTATACTCCGCATGCGTTTAGCTCCATCCACCGCAAAATTTATATATGTATGCGCTTTATCGTCAAGTTTGTCTGTATACTTTTTTTCCAATTGGGTAAGAAAGCTGGTTACCATCCTAAGCGGTTCCTGAAGATCATGAGAGGCCACATAAGCGAACTGCTCTAATTCGGCATTTGAAATTTCCAGTTCTTTTGCATGTTTTTTCAAATCTTCATTCAGGGATTTAAGAGAGCTTTCGTAATCTTTGGATTTTGAAATATCCTGCATCGCACCAACGGCTCTAATCGCCTTACCGGTTTTATCTCTAACAATATAACCTCTGTCATAAACATATTTGTATTCGCCATTTTCTGTAACAAAACGATATTCGGCCTCCCATTTTGTTTCATTTCCGGCAATAGCATCTTCAAGGCTGCCAACGGCTGTATCCATGTCTTCAGGATGTATATTTTCAGACCAAAGATGAATATCAGCAGAAAGTTCTGAGAGTTTATATCCAAACAAGCTTTCAAAACCTTCACCCCAATAAACCTCATTCTTCTCAAGGTCCCAATCCCATATTGCATCAGAAGTTGCCTTGGTTAGATATTTAAAGCGTTCATTACTCATAAACAGCTCCTTTTCATACTCATAAAGATCGGTGACATCCCGTAAAGCTCCAATCATGCGGTAGGCAGTTCCCGAATTAACTCTTAGGATATAAGCGTTTTCTATAATATGAATATATTCTCCATCACTGTTTAGAAATCGGTATTTCCTATTCCACTTTCTCTTATTTTGGTCTGAAAGATGGTTTTCTAAACTTTCCTGGGTTTCTTCCAGATCTTCGGGATGTACTTTCTCACTCCATTCTTCTAAAGGAAAGAGATTTTTGTCTCCATTATAACCAAATAACTTGGTGAAGCCAGTACCCCATTCTATATGATTCTGTAGGATGTCCCAATCATAAATGGCATCTTTCGTGGCTTTATTCACAAATTTATAACGCTGATTACTTTGGGTTAAAGCTTCTTCCTTTTGCTTAAATTCAATAATTAGCTGAAGTAATCCCAGGGTTCTGGGTATTATATTTTCAGGAAGTTGCTTATTTCCATGATTTTTTTTGACATACCCCGATAAAATACCCAGCAAATCCCCTGATGACGATAGTACAGGGTATCTCACTACTGAAGAAATGTGATTATCCTTCATAAGGCGAGACAACTTAGAATTTGTGGACCAATCTTTTATCTCTACCGGGAATTTTTCCCGGATCATTTTTTCGATAAATGAATCATTGAAAGCATTTTGCTGAATCTCCTCCACCAAATCCTTTGGTAGACCGGGAACTATCCATTTCACAAGCTTGTTGTCTTCCAATTTCCAAATTGCCATCTGCAGACCATCCTGAGATTTTTCTATTTCCTGGAGATAAAATTTCAAGATCTCATCAAGAGCTAACTCCTTCTGGAAATTTATTTCCAGCACTGCCTTTTCTAAATGTTCCAGGTCCTGAAAATATTTTTTATCGGTGATATCCCTGGAATTTGCAACAATTCCCTGCACCGCCGGATCATCCATCAAATTCGTAACTGTAGTTTCAAGCCAACGCCAACCTCCCTCTTTATGTTTAAACCGAAATGGTGAAATATTAAATCTTTTTTCATTTTCCAGCCTTCCAAAATTACCTAGTACCCGTTCCAGGTCTTCCGGATGGATAAAATCCCATGCGTTATGTTTATAAAATTCTTCAGGCATAAACCCAAGGATATTGTAGGAAGTTGGACTGGCGTAGAGATAAGTGCCATTTTCATCCAAGAGGGCGATAAGGTCGCTACCATCCTGAACTAAGCCCCTAAACCTTTGCTCGCTGAGTTTCAATTGCAATTCGGCGTCCTTCCTCTCGCGGCTGTCCCGGGCTATAGCATACATTAATTGTTCTTTGTCATCCCAACTAGCAGACCACGTTATAGGAATTATCTCTCCTGACTTTGCTATATACCGGTTTTCAAAATTGGTCATGGGAACTCCATCCATAATAGCTTTACTTGCAGCTTCAGTCTTTTCATAATCTTCTGAGAAAACTAGATCCATGAAGAGCATGCCCTCCAGTTCAGCAGCAGCATAGCCCCATAACCTTGAAGCCGCGGCACTGGTTTTTACAAATTTTCCGTTTTTATCTATTATAGTAATTACATCCAGAGATTGATCCATTATCCTGTTAAGGCGTAAACGGTTTTCCTCCAAGGCCTTCTCTGCTTCATTTTTGGCTTGTTGTTCTTCTTTTTCGATGGTGATATCTAAAATTACCGAATCCCAGATTATACTGCCATCTCTTAATCTTTTTGGAGTTCCAATCCCACGATTCCATCTCAGGCTACCATCGGGATGATTTATGCGCCATTCATGACACCATTCAGAAAGATTTCTAGCTGAATCCTGAATACTTTTTAGATGACTTTCCAGGTCCTCTTCGTTATATAAATTCCAGATTAAATTATTGTCCCTTGCTACATCTTCAGCGGAAATACCCCAAAGTTTTTCAGATCCTTTACTTACATACATCAATTTGTCACTTCCGTCAGGGAAGAGTCTATAACGAAAAACGACTCCGGGAATATTATTATTGATGTTTTCTAGACGTTGTTCTGTTATTTTTCTGGAAGTAATATCCTGTGTAGCGCCATAGACCCGCCTACAAACCCCATTTTTAAACTCAGGCCGGCCGGTGGCCCGCACCCATTTTTCATTTCCTTTAGCCGTTAAGATCTCCAGTTCTACATCAAAAGGTTCATTCATTTCTATAGCTTTCTTAACAGCTTCAGAAATAATTTCCTTATCCTCCTGGGTTTTATAAAAATTAATGGCTTCACTCAGCTCAGGGGTGTAATCTGGGTTTA
The DNA here is from genome assembly GCA_035468275.1 of Salegentibacter sp. Taxonomy (GTDB): domain Bacteria; phylum Bacteroidota; class Bacteroidia; order Flavobacteriales; family Flavobacteriaceae; genus Salegentibacter. Next base: position 7,345 of record DATISX010000224.1, on the reverse strand, counting down.
CTTCATGAATACCTTTAATGATTTCATTCCAGTGCAAACTATTATTTACCACGTCAAGCTCCCAGCTACCAATTTTTGCAATTTCCTGAGTTTCACGCAAAAGCTTTTGATGCTCTTTAAAGGAGTTACTGGCTTTTTTTTCACTTTTATACGAAATCTTTTCTTGAGTTACTTCTCTTACGCAATGAAGTATATATTTTACCTCCTCATTAGGACCGGGAACAAATATGTTTTCATTTTCCCAATAACGCTCTTCCAATTTCCCAGTTTCCCCATTTAATAGATCGTACTCCAATCTCTCCATTTTATGAGACGCTCTTGTCGCAATAACTTTTTTAAATGAAATTCTTAAAAGGTGTTGAAATTCTTTTTCTTTTCCATCATTACCTTTAAAAACCTCAAATATATCTTTACCAATTAAAGTATCCCGCGAATGGCCGGTTTTCTCAACATATAACCTGTTAACATCAATTATTTTAAAATCACTACCAGAAACCTCCAATAAAAGACTGGGAGAAGGGAAAGCTGTAAAAAGATTTTGGTAGTCTGGAAGCATAGCTGGAATATTACGGTCTTTTCAAATATAGAAAAATTCAAATGAAACGTTAAAGAAATTATAAATCCTGAAACGACTTCAAAAAAAATCCCGGTACTATATGTACCGGGATTAGGTTTTAATGACTTCAGCTAATCTATGCGTCACGATGCATGAATTTCTGTTTAGCCAATAATTCCTCTTCAGTTTCTACGTGATCTTCATCGGGCACACAACAATCTACCGGGCATACTGCCGCACATTGAGGTTCCTCGTGGAATCCCTGGCATTCGGTACACTTATCTGGAACAATGTAATAGATCTCATCGCTTATTGGTTCCTGAGGTTCTTCAGCATTAACCTGTTTTCCGTTAGGTAAAACTACCTCACCATCCAGGTCGGTGCCGTCTGCGTAACGCCAGTCATCGGCACCTTCATATATTGCGGTATTGGGGCATTCCGGTTCGCAGGCCCCGCAGTTTATACATTCGTCTGTGATTATAATTGCCATAGCTTCTTTTATTAGTAAATTTAAGGTCTGAATTAAAACCGAAACCTCTCCTTATTTTTAAAGGAATCTTAGGAGTTTGCAGGTTGAAGTTTTAATTTCGCCGCTACAAATTTAAAACCAATCGCTTTCATAACCAAATATGGCAATGACTATCGAAGACCGCAAAGCACACTTTATAAAACTTGGTGAATTCCTGTCACATTTTGAAATAAATTCTCAATCAGTCCCTAACATAGAAAAGAAGGATCTGGAGTTCTATTCAGAACTTAACGAAAAAATTGATGCTGCAATTCATTATAATGGTTGGTTTACCCGGGAAAATGTAGTTTTTGCTCTAAAACAATGGAGCGAAGCGCTTACCGGGAAGAATTTAGACCAATGGTTAGATCCTTATGATCTTTCTGAAATAAAACCAAAAACTGTCGGAATTATAATGGCCGGAAATATTCCACTTGTGGGTTTTCACGATTTCCTGTCAGTATTGCTTGCAGGACATAAAGTGGTGGCTAAATTGTCCAGTAATGATAAACAGCTGTTGCCGGTGATTGCAAATTATCTTATTCACCTTGATGCTGAATATCAAAACCGAATAAGTTTTACAGAAAACCGCCTTGAAGGTTTCGATGCGGTAATCGCCACAGGAAGCAACAATACCGCCCGGTATTTCGAATATTATTTCTCAAAGGTTCCCAGTATAATTCGCAAAAACCGAAACTCAGTCGCTGTTTTAACAGGTGAGGAAACTACCGAAGAACTGGAAGCCCTGGGTGAAGATATTTTCAGGTATTACGGCCTCGGTTGCCGCAATGTCTCTAAACTTTTCGTTCCAGAAAAATACGATTTTGATGCTTTTTTTAAAGCGATGTACTCTTGGAATGCTATTATAAATCAGGCTAAATATGCGAATAATTACGATTATAATAAGGCTGTTTACCTGATGAGTAATTTTAAACTTCTGGACAATGGTTTTTTAATTCTGAAAGAAGATTCCGGCTACAGCTCCCCTATAGCTACGGTTTTTTATGAAACTTATAAAGATTCTGAAAAGTTGTACCAACATTTGCAAAACGAGAAAGAACAGTTACAATGTATAGTTAAGAAGAATCCCGGGACAAATGAAGTTAGTTTTGGCGAAACTCAAAAGCCACACCTCTGGGACTATGCAGATAACATAGATACGATGGAATTTCTGCTTAAGATTTAAATTTTCAGGAATTATTATCTTAGTAGAAATATAACCAACAAAACATCTTAAATTATGAAAAAACACAACTTTAGTGCAGGTCCCTGCATCCTTCCGCAGGAAGTATTTCAGCAAGCTTCTCAGGCCATTCTGGATTTCAACAACTCAGGCTTATCTATTTTAGAAATCTCTCACCGTAGTGCCGATTTTGTTTCGGTAATGGAAGAAGCCAGAAGCCTCTCCTTAAAACTTCTGGGACTTGAGGGTAAAGGTTACCAGGCTCTTTTTCTTCAAGGCGGAGCAAGTATGCAATTCTTAATGACTGCATACAATCTACTGGAGAAAAAAGCCGCTTATTTGAATACAGGAACATGGGCCTCTAAAGCGATTAAAGAAGCAAAAATCTTTGGAGAAGTAATTGAAGTGGCTTCCTCTAAAGACCAAAATTTCAATTATATACCAAAAAATTATAAGGTCTCGGGCGATGTTGATTATTTCCATTGCACCAGCAACAATACCATCTTCGGGACTCAAATAAAAGAATTTCCTTCAGTGGAAGTTCCTCTGGTATGTGATATGAGCAGCGATATTTTTTCCAGGCAAATGGATTTCTCAAAATTCGATTTGATTTATGCCGGAGCTCAAAAAAACATGGGGCCTGCCGGAACGACTCTCGTAATTATAAAAGAGGAAATATTAGGAAAGGTTTCCCGGGAAATCCCTTCCATGCTGAATTATAAAACACATATTGAAAAGGAAAGCATGTTCAACACTCCTGCCGTTTACGCGGTTTACGTGTCCCTTTTAACCTTACAATGGCTCGACAAAAAAGGTGGTTTAAAAGCCATTGAGGAACTCAACAACAAAAAGGCAGAGATGTTGTATGCCGAAATTGATAGAAATGAGCTTTTTAAAGGTTATGTAGCTAAAGAAGATCGCTCAAATATGAATGCTACCTTCAACCTTACCGATGAAAGTTTGAAAACTAAATTTGATGATCTCTGGAAATCTGCAGGAATCAACGGATTAAACGGTCACCGAAGCCTTGGTGGCTACCGTGCATCTATGTATAATGCGCTGCCGCCGCTAAGTGTTTCTACTTTGGTAGATGCAATGCAAGAACTGGAAAGAAAAGCCTGATCTAACATTGATAGATTCAGCAAGTAATAAACCACACAAATAGAATTTATATGAAAATATTGGCCAATGATGGCATTTCGCAAAGCGGAGCCATAGCCCTTAAGGACGCTGGGTTTGAATTAATCCAGGTAAAAGTGGCTCAGGACCAGTTAGAGAATTATATCAATAAAAATAAGGTTGAAGGTATTCTTGTACGCAGCAATACAAAAATCCGGAAAGACATTCTGGATGCCTGCCCGAACCTGAAATTCATCGGAAGAGGTGGCGTGGGCATGGATAATATTGACGTGGATTATGCCAGATCTAAGGGTTTACATGTTTTTAATACTCCGGCAGCTTCAGCAGCCTCGGTAGCCGAGCTCACTTTTGCTCACTTATTCAGCGGGGTTAGACACCTCTATAATTCAAACCGAAATATGCCCCTGGAAGGTGACATCATGTTTTCAGAATTAAAAAAGGCTTATTCAGCTGGTTATGAATTAAGAGGAAAAACCCTTGGGATAATCGGTTTTGGAAGGATTGGCCGGGAAGTTGCGAAACTTGCACTTGGAGTTGGCATGAAGGTTATCGCCAGTGACAAAGAAGTTGGCGAAGCTATTATAGAACTGGAATTTTACAATCATCAAAGCATAAAAATTCCCATTAAAACCGAACCGGTAGAAGATCTCATTCAACATTCAGATTATATAAGTCTTCATGTACCGGCTCAATCAAAACCCATAATTGGAAAGAAGGAATTTGAATCCATGAAACCGGGAGTTGGTATTATTAACACGGCCCGAGGCGGAGTAATAGATGAAGAAGCTTTACTGGAGGCTATTGAATCAGGAAAAGTGGCTTTTGCAGGGCTTGATACCTTTAAGGATGAACCAAAACCTGCCATAAAACTGCTTATGAATGAGAATATTTCCCTGAGTCCACATATTGGAGCGGCAACTATTGAAGCCCAGGAAAGAATAGGACAGGAATTGGCTTCAGAGATTATATCTAAATTTAAACCTTAAACTACAATCTTATATTTATAGTAAACCTTTAACGCATAGAGCATAAAAAAAACCGTAATTTCAGAAAGTAAAAGGCTGGAGTTATGGTTTTTTTAGTCTCGATCTTGGAAATTGGATCAAATTTTGGTGATTATATTAAAACAATTAGTGCTGATAGAAACCTTCGCGGAAGGTATGAAGTAACATCTATAAACCATGAAAAATTTTATTTACATATTAATTTTAGGCTTAACGATCTATAGTTGTGGCACCCAGGATCGAAATCTTAGATCAGATCGTGTTGCGAATGCTGAAAACGACACTGTTCGTATCGCCAACGATAGCCTGGAGTACGAGATTATTATCATTGAACCCGGTTTCAATCTTTTTATTAATAGTATTGCCAAACCTGAAGGATATTACTCCCAGAGTTACCTGGAAAATAAAAACCAATTCCTGGTGCAGGAATATAACCAGCGGGTTAGAAGTCCGCAAGGTTACAATCCCAATCTTTATATTCAGGAGATCAACTACGAGAATAATATAGATTACGGCTATGAAGTAAATTATCTTTTATATAATTATTTTGTGTATTTCAGTCGCCAGTATAATCAGCGTTTCTCGGTCTCTACGCGCATTTAAATTTTGTTCAGTATTAAAGTAAGAAAGCTTTTAATATATTTGCCACATGAAGAAATTAAAAAAGCGTTGGGGTATTAATTCCAATTGGCAAATACTAATAATCTTTATAGTCTTTGGAATTACAGGATCCAGTGCAGCAAAACTGGCTGGTCCTCTCACCGACTTTATTGGTTTATCTTCAGATTCTACACACTGGATTATCTACTGGGCTGCCAGGTTAATTTTAATTTTCCCTATTTACCAGATATTACTGGTGAGTTTTGGGTGGCTATTTGGCCAATTTGATTTTTTCTGGGCCTTTGAAAAGAAAATGCTGAGCCGAATGGGCTTTGCCAAAATTTTTCAGGAATAAATTGAAATTTTTAAAAAACATATTTTCTGTATTAGCAGTGGTCATCTTTTTGGTGCCAACTGCAATAAACTTTGCTCATATCTTTAGCAAACATAGCCATGAGGTTTGTGAACACTACGCCGAAGAGCATTTTCACACCAAAAACCTGGACTGTGAATTACACCAGTTTCAGAAAAATCCTGCTCTCGTTGTTATTAATCCTGAATTTGTTCCTGCAGACCAATTCGCTGCAAAAGAGGAATTACCAGATTATTACCAATTTTTAAGTGATTATGTTAAGCTTCCTTTTGAGCTCCGAGGTCCTCCCCTCGCCTGAGACTATTTCGTGAATATCTAGTATCAGTATCATCTTAAAAATTTTATATGAAAACCAAAATTTTCTTTTTGCTGTTTTTGGCAGTAAACTCCATTATATACGCTCAAAATAATCTCGAAGGCACAATAACCGATCTTTCTAGTGATGAACCATTATTTGGTGCCACAATCTATCTTCCCGGTCTTGAAAAGGGCGATTTAACAGATTTAGACGGGAAATTCAGTTTTAAAAATCTCCCCAACGGAAGTCATAAAATCGTAATATCTTCTGTGGGATACAGCACCTATTCAGGAGAGATAAAAATACCTACTTCACAAAGCTTTGACCTGGGGCTGAAACCTTCAGCAATAGAAATGGAGGAGGTTATTGTTTCAACACCTTTTCATCAATTACAAAGCGATAATGTAATGCGGGTTTCCCGGGAAAATGTTTCTACGCTTAACCGGAAAGGAGCTGTTACTCTTACAGATGGAATCTCTATGATAGAGGGTGTAGAAAGTCTTACCACCGGTTTAGGAATTGGAAAACCGGTAATTCGTGGGTTAAGTTCCAACAGGGTTTTAGTCTATACCCAGGGAGTGAGATTGGAAAACCAGCAATATGGAGACGAGCATGGTTTAGGTATTAGTTCTAAAGGAATTGAAAGCGTAGAAGTCATAAAAGGTCCTGCTTCCCTCCTCTACGGAAGCGATGCCATTGGAGGAGTTTTATACCTCAATCCCGAACGCTTTGCATCTGCCAATGATATTAAGGCAGAGGTGGATGCTAATTACTTCAGCAATACAAATGGCTATCAGGGAAGCGCTATGGCTGCCACTTCAGGAGAAAAACTGAAATTTATTGCACGAGGAAGTTATGCCGCCCATAGTGATTATGAAACCGGAGAGGGGGAACGAGTAACCAATACCCGTTTTAATGAAAAAGACTTTAAAACCGGAATAGGTTACCAGGATCAGAAATATAAAGGGGATCTGCGTTATAACTACAATAGGTCTAATATTGGAATTCCTGAAGAGATGGGAATTCAAAGTACCGATAAGGAACCTTTGTTGCCTTTTCAGGAGATTGACAACCACATTGTAAGCCTGGATAATAAATTTTATTTTAAAAACTCCAGCGTAGATTTTAAGGTTGGTTACCAGTTTAATAATCGACGGGAATTTGAGGAGGAACATGATGAGCATGAAGAAGAGGAAGAACCGCATGAAGAAGAAGAACAACACGAGGAGGAGGAAGCTCACGAAGATGAGCATCCTGCACTTGAAATGCATCTGGAAACCCTCAATTACAATCTGAAATATAATTTTCCAAAATTTGGGAAATTCGAAACAATTGCTGGACTCCAGGGAATGTACCAAACCAACACCAATTTAGGTGAAGAGATCCTGATTCCTGATGCAACAACTACCGATGTTGGGGTATTTGCCACCACGCACCTTCATTTCGAAAAATGGGATTTTCAGGGTGGGTTACGCTATGATTTCAGGAATCTGGAAAGTTCAGAATATGGACATGATCATGACGCTGACTTCATTCCCGCATTGGATCGTGATTTCAACAGTGTAAACGGTGCCATAGGCGCGAAATATGATATTTCTGAAAGTTTAAATGCAAGATTGAATCTCGCTACCGGTTTTAGAGCACCAAACCTTGCCGAACTTACTTCCGATGGCGCTCACCACG
>DATISX010000223.1:0-3758 GCA_035468275.1 Salegentibacter sp. | reverse complement strand
GAACTGCCCATTCTGTTCGTTTCTTCGGATTATTCTTATAATCATCGGGAGCGAAATTATCAAACATGGTATCATAGGCAGGATGCACAGCTACAAGCTGGCCCTGTAGGTGTGTGGAAAGCTCGGTGATCTCTAATCCGTATGAGCCTATCTTTCCTTTTAATTCATCACAATAATCTTTGCTTTCGGCTGCTTTTTTCAGGTCGATCAGGGCCGTTTCCCAGGTTGGGATCTGTATTCCTTTATAACCCAGTTCTGAAGCCCATTTACACAGGCCATCAAGGCTATTGAAGGGGGCTTTGGAGTCCATGAACTGGGCGAGAAATACCGCCGGTCCTTTTATGGTTTTCATTTTCATCCTGTAATAATTTTAGTTGAAAAGCCTCTTAGGCTTATTATTTAATGATTAATTTCTACCCATACATTGCCTTTGCTATGGGATTCCACAGCTTTTTCAATAAAATTCATCCCGCGAATGCCGTCTTTTATCGTCGGGAATTCTCCGGGGTGATAATCTTCCTTATTAATAGCTCTGGCCACTCCTTTATAGATATTTCCCATTGAATCAAAGATACCTTCTGGATGCCCGGGAGGAAGTTTTGTTCCGTCTAAAGAAAGATCAGAATTATATGGGTGGCCGGGTTTTAAAACTTTCATTGGCTCACCATCTTCCAGCAGGTACAAATAATTAGGATTTTCCTGTTCCCATTTCAAACCTGCTTTTTCCCCGTAGATATTTACCGTGAAATTGTTTTCTTCTCCTGTAGCGATCTGGCTGGACCTGATGATTCCTTTTACATATTCTGAAAACCGCAACATTATAGTTCCGTCTATATCCATTTTGTTGTCTTTGTAGAGGTAATTAAGGTCCGCAAGAATTTTTTGTACTTCAAGACCGCTTACATACTCTATCATATCAAAAGCGTGAGTTCCAATATCTCCTACGCAACAACTTATTCCTGATTTCTCCGGATCCAGTCTCCAGGTATTTGCTCTTTTTTCTTCATCATGAATAATAGGATTTATCCAACCCTGATAATACTGCACATCGATTTTTTGAATTTTCCCTATCCTTCCTGAAGCAATCATTTCTTTCATTTGCCTTATCATAGGATACCCGGTGTAGGTATAAGTAACGGCAAAAATTGCTCCCGATTTCTTTTGGGTTTCCTCCAGGATCTTAGCTTCCTTATAAGTGGTGGTCATAGGTTTCTCACAGATCACATTAAAATCGTTTTCCAATAGCTGCTTGGCCATTGGGAAATGGAGAAAATTTGGAGTAAGAATTGAAACTACCTGCATACGTTCGGTTTCAGGGAGTTTATTTTCTTCCGAAATCAATTCATCCAGATCCTTATAGATTCGATCTGTGCCTATGCCTATCTCTTCCGCAAATTTGATGCTTTCAGATTTTTCAGGATTAAACACACCGCCAACCAACTCATATTTATCATACATTGAAGAAGCTACCCTGTGCAAGATCCCAATCAGGGAATCGCCTCCACCACCTAGAATGCCTAATTTTATCTTTTTACTCATAGTTCTTTACTAAGTTATATTTCAATATCCTTTTTTGCGATTTTTTCGTCTTTAAAGAAAATAGCAAATAAAATCATTACTACCAAGGCGAATCCCGCCGGTACAATCCATATCTGTTCCCAATCATGGGTACCATCTGCATTCAGATACATATCGCTAATTTGTCCGGCAACCCAGAAACCTATCAACATTCCAACCCCGTAAGTTGCCAGGGTGATAAGTCCTTGTGCTGCACTTTTAATTTTTGGTCCCGCTTTAGAATCGGTATAGATCTGGCCGGCAACGAAGAAGAAGTCGTAACAAATCCCGTGTAGCGCAATCCCGATGATTAACATATAAACCAATTCTCCGGCATTTCCGTAAGCAAAAAGTAAATATCTTAAAGTCCAGGCCAGCATACCCGCCAGCAAAGTGATCTTAAAACCAAATTTTTTAAAGAAGAAGGGGAGGAGCAAGAGGAAAAGCACCTCAGAAATCTGCCCGATGGTCATCATTGCAGTGGGATCTTCCATCCCTACTTCTGCCAGGAAAGGGTTTGCATTCTGGTAATAAAAAGCCAGTGGAATACAGATCAAAACCGAAGCGATAAAGAACATCAGGAAGTTTTTGCCCTTTAATAAACCAAGGGCTTCCAGACCTAAAATTTCAGAAAGCGTCACTTTTTCCCCTTTACTGGTTGGTGGGGTTTTTGGCAATGTAAAGCTAAAAATTCCCAAAACAGCAGAAGCGACAGAAACCATAAGGAAAGTATTTCTGAGTAGTCCATCAGCCCTACCTTCCGCAGAATCCCATGCAAGATAACTGATCACCATTCCGGCAATAATCCAACCCAGAGTTCCAAATACCCGAATTCCTGAAAACTGCTTTGAGGGATCGGTCATTTGGTTAAAGGAGATAGAATTTACCAGGGCCAGGGTTGGCATATAGATGATCATATAACCCAAAACCAAGGGATAAAAGGTGGTAAAATCTTCTGCGTTAAACATTAGATATAGCAAACCGGCGCCTAGAAGATGTAAAACTCCCAGAATCCGTTCGGCATTAAAAAACCGATCGGCTATCAAACCGATTATAAAAGGGGCTATTATAGCCCCCCATGATTGTGTTGAAAAAGCCATTCCGGTTTGTGCACCGGTGGCCTCTAAATTATTTCCCAGAAAGGTTCCAAGGGTTACGAACCATCCACCCCAGATAAAGAACTCCAGGAACATCATTGCCGATAATTGAAAGCGGACTAAATTTTTCATTCTCGCGTAATTGTAATTTTTACTGATTGTCGTTTAGTTTGCTTCCTTCTTTAATAAGCAGGTCTCTTGTGGCGATAATACCTTCCTCTTCAGAGAGTCTTTCCCCTTCGTATTCCACACCTATGAAACCGGTATATCCTGCATCTTTTACAGTTTTAAGGATCCTGGCGTAATCTAATTTAGTTTCATTGCCTTCTTCATCAAAATCGTAAGATTTAGCACTCACTGCTTTGGCATAAGGCATCATTTCTTCTATGCCCTGATAGATAGGATATTCTTCTACACATTCGGCTTCCCATTGTTCTCCCTCTTTTCTTTTAAGACAAAAATTACCAAAATCAGGGAGAGTTCCAACATTTTCCTTATTAACCTCTTCCATAACTTCAACGAGCAAAGCCGCATTTGAAGACAGGTACCCGTGATTTTCAACCAGTACATTTATATTTTTTTCAGATGCATATTCTGAAAGTTTTGTGAGGCCGTCAACAGCTGCACTTTTCCACTCTTCCTGGTCGTTGGTACCGAATAGATTAACCCGAATAGATTGGCAGCCAAGAAATTCAGCGGCATCCACCCATTTCTTGTGGTTTTCTACTGCGGTATTACGTGTAGCTTCGTCGGGGCTTGCCAATTCGCCTTCGCCATCTACCATGATTAAAACATTCGCTACATTATATTCTTCGCTTTTTGCTTTTAAGGTGTCGAGCACCTCCTGCATAGCTTTTTGAGGATCATCAGCTTTTTTAATGCCTTCTGCATAAAGACCGCTCACATATTCAACCCCCTCAAACCCCAGTTCGTTTGCTACACGAGCAAATTCCATAGGATCTGTATCTCCGGCGAAAATCTGTTTGTTCAAAGACCATTGGGCAAGGGAAAGTTTAAAAAACGGATCATTATTTTCCGCCTGGGCAGTTTCATCGATTTCCTGGTCTTGATTTTTCTGATTGTCTTTACAGGAAATAATTCCAG
>DATISX010000222.1:0-6731 GCA_035468275.1 Salegentibacter sp. | reverse complement strand
AATGGAATTAATTTTTGGAATTCACAATTGGGAGGTATGCCTTTATTTTACTAATTTTAGAGGAATTAGCGGTAAACAGGGTCTAAGCCCAAAAGCTTTTCAAAAAATTCGATCCTGGATTCACTAAGAAACAACCTGATTAACTCATTATTTTTTCAAAAATTTGAATATGAACGTGATTCACGTAAGCGCTGAATGTTATCCAATCGCAAAAGTTGGTGGCCTGGGAGATGTTGTAGGTTCCTTACCAAAATATCAGAAAGAGGCCGGAGTTAGCGCTAAAGTGGTGATGCCATTTTACGATAACAAATTCACCGCTGCTCACAAATTTCAAAGTGTTTACGAATCAAAATTGGTTTTAGGAGAAGACACCTTTTCTTATAAAATCCTGAAATTAAAAGAGGACGTTTTAGATATTGAAGTCCTCTTTGTGGATATTCCGAAACTATTATTTAAGGAATATGTTTATTCAGAAGATGATACCGCGCGCTTTGTAGCTTTTCAGATCGCGGTGATGGATTGGTTGCTCACTTTAAAAGAAAAACCTTCTATAATTCATTGTCACGATCACCATACAGGTTTAATTCCTTTTATGGCGCAGGAATGTTTTAAATATAAGCCCCTTAATGGTATTCCGACCATTCTAACCATTCACAACGCCCAATACCAGGGTTGGTTTTCGCACGATAAAGTACATTATCTCCCGGCTTTTGATATTAACCATATCGGTTTGCTCGATTGGGATGGAATGATAAATCCGTTAGCAGCGGGAATAAAATGCGCCTGGCGGGTGACTACGGTTTCACCGAGTTATATGGAGGAATTGCAAGAAGCTGCAAATGGTTTGGAAACTTTGCTGAGCCACGAAAACGAAAAATGTGTTGGAATTCTAAACGGAATTGACGCCGATGTCTGGAACCCCGAAACTGATGAATTTATCCTAAAAAATTATTCGGATAAAAATATTCAAACCGGGAAAGCAGCCAACAAAAAATGGCTTTGTAAAGAATTTGGTTTTTCAGCTTCAAAACCATTATTTGCCTTCATTGGAAGACTGGTTTATGAAAAAGGAGCCGATCTTTTACCGGCAGTTATAGATAAAGTTCTTTCAAAAAAGGATTGCAGCATCCTTATTTTAGGTTCGGGTAACCCTGAAGTGGAAAGTGAATTAGAAAAACTGAATAAAAAACACAAAGGCCTTTACAATACTTTTATTGGTTATGATGAAAAACTCTCTCACCTCATCTACGCCGGCGCCGACTTTCTGTTAATGCCATCCCGGGTAGAACCCTGCGGGCTTAATCAATTGTATTCTCTTCGTTACGGCACAATTCCCGTGGTGCGAAGTATTGGCGGCTTAAAGGATACCGTGGTGGATATAGAAGATGGTGGTTTTGGTTTTTCTCACCCTGAAGCTTCAGAAAAGGATATTCTTAAAACTCTAAACAGGGCTATAGCATTTTATAAGGATCAACCTTCATTTAGAAAAACCAGAAAACATATTATGAGCATCGATCATTCCTGGAATGTTTCGGCTCAACAGTATATCGATTTGTATAACTCTTTAAAAAGCAGCTAAAAATGTTAAATGACAAAGTATTATCGGTTATTCTTGGAGGCGGTCAGGGCACCAGGCTCCACCCATTAACAGAAAGCAGATCTAAACCTGCAGTTCCTATTGCGGGTAAATATCGGCTGGTAGATATTCCAATTTCCAACTGCATTAATTCCAATCTTAAGAGGATGTATGTGTTAACGCAGTTTAATTCTGCTTCGTTGAATAAGCATATTAAAAACACGTTTCATTTCAGCTTTTTTAGTTCGGCATTTGTAGATGTTCTGGCCGCAGAGCAAACCCCAAATAACAAAACATGGTACCAGGGTACCGCGGATGCAGTTAGGCAGGGAATGCATCATTTTAAAAATCATAAATTTGATTATTTTCTTATTCTTTCCGGGGATCAATTATATCATATGGATTATAATCTAATGATCCAGCAACATATAGACAACGGTGCCGATATTACCATTGGCACTGTGCCGGTAAACGCAAAAGATGCTCCTAGTTTTGGGATTATGAAAACCGACAAGGAAAACAATATCACTTCTTTTATCGAAAAACCTTCTTCAGATCTCTTACCAGACTGGACTTCTCCAACCAGTCCCGAAATGGAAGCTGAAGGTAGATCATATTTAGGATCCATGGGAATTTACGTTTTTAACCGCGATTTGCTGTTTAAACTAATGGACGATCCCAACACGGTAGATTTTGGAAAAGAAATAATTCCGCAGGCCATTGGAAACAAAAAGGTTTGCGGCTATCAATTTGAAGGTTACTGGACCGATATTGGAAATATAGAATCCTTTTTTGAAGCAAATATTGGGTTAACCGAAGACATTCCGAAATTTAATCTTTATGATATGGAAAACAGGGTTTACACCCGCGCGAGGATTCTCCCTACATCCAAAATTTCCGGAACCACACTTACAAAAGCTGTTATTGCTGAAGGTTGTATTATCCATGCCCATACTATTGAATCTTCGGTAATTGGTATTAGATCCCGAATAGGGAAAGGTTCGGTTTTAAAGAATTGTTATATGATGGGAACAGATTTTTATGAATCCCTGGAAGAAATGGAAGCGAATAAAATTGAAATCCTCACAGGAATTGGAGAAAATTGTACGATTACCAATGCCATAATCGATAAAAACTGTAGAGTTGGAGACAACACTACAATTAAGGGTGGTCCCCATCTGGCTGATGCTGAAACGGAATCTTACGTAATTAAGGAAGGTATTGTAGTGCTTAAAAAAGGAGCGGTACTGGCACCCGGAACAACTATAGGATAATATGACAAAAGTTATAACGCACAGTTTATTTTCAGAATTCGATATCAATTTATTTAAGGGCGGTAAACATTTCAGGTTATATGAGAAATTCGGGTCACACCCACTCACGCTCAATAAGGTGGAAGGAACCTATTTTGCAGTTTGGGCTCCGGGTGCCAAACAGGTTTCGGTAATTGGAGACTTTAATCATTGGCAGGACGGCGAACATCAACTAAATGTGCGTTGGGACGGCAGCGGGATTTGGGAAGGTTTTATTCCGGATGTTGGAAAAGGGAATTTATATAAGTATAAAATCCGCAGCAATCATAACGGTATTATCACGGAAAAAGCCGATCCTTATGCCCGGCGTTGTGAGCATCCGCCAAATACGGCATCGGTTGTTTGGGAAGATGACTATAAATGGAAAGATAGATCCTGGCTGAAAAAGCGGAAAAATTATAATTCTTTAAATGCTCCATTTTCGGTTTATGAAGTGCATTTATCTTCCTGGAAGAAAAAAACTGAAGAAAATCGGTCACTTTCTTATTGGGAACTCGCCACAGACCTGGTTTCCTATGTAAAGGAAATGGGATTTACCCACGTAGAGTTAATGCCAATAATGGAATATCCTTACGACCCGAGTTGGGGATATCAAATAACAGGATATTTCGCGCCAACCTCACGATTCGGTTATCCTGATGATTTTAAATTTCTGGTTGATAAACTTCACGAAAATGACATTGGGGTTATTTTAGATTGGGTGCCCTCCCACTTCCCCGAAGACAGCCACGGACTCGGTTACTTTGACGGAACACATTTATATGAACATCCAGACCTAAAAAGAGGCTATCATCCCGACTGGAAAAGCCTGATTTTCAACTATAGTCGCAACGAGGTAAGAGCTTTTTTAATCAGTAACGCTTTATTCTGGTTAGAACAATATCATATTGATGGCATTCGGGTAGATGCCGTAGCGTCTATCCTTTACCTGGATTATTCCCGGGAAGAAGGCGAATGGGAGCCTAACGAATTTGGTGGAAATAAAAATTTAGAGGCTATCTCGTTTTTGGAAGAACTCAATAAAGAAGTATATGCTTCTTTTCCCGATGTACAAACTATTGCCGAAGAATCTACTGCTTACAGCGGAGTTTCAAAACCTGTATTTTTAGGCGGTCTCGGATTTGGAATGAAATGGATGATGGGCTGGATGCACGATACCCTTCAGTATTTTGCGAAAGAACCTATTTACCGAAAACACCACCAGAACAATATCACCTTTTCCCTCACCTACGCTTTTACCGAAAATTTTATGCTGCCGCTATCTCACGATGAAGTGGTTTACGGCAAAAGGTCCATTTTAGGAAGAATGCCCGGAGATGAATGGCAGCGTTTTGCCAATTTACGCTTGCTTTATGCGTATATGTTTACACATCCCGGAACAAAATTGCTGTTTCAGGGTTGTGAATTCGGGCAAAGTGAAGAATGGGATTTTGAGAAAAGTTTGGACTGGCATTTACTGGAATACGAATCCCACAAAGGAATCCAGGAATTGATAAAAGCTTTAAATGAATTTTATAAATCGGAGCCGGCTTTGTTTGAAAAACAATTTTCTCCTGAAGGTTTTGAATGGATCGATTACAATGATGCAGAGAATTCGGTGATAAGCTTTATCAGAAAAGGAAATGAGGCTAAGGACAATTTGATTATTGTTTGCAATTTAACCCCTATTCCGCGGGAAAATTACCGGGTTGGTCTGCCGAAGGCTGGAGAAATTAAAGAAGTTTTCAATAGCGATAAAAAGGAATTCTTCGGGACAGGAAGTTATCTAAATAATACTAAAACATCCATTGATCATGCCTGGCATTCAAGGAAATATTCAACAGTAATAGATATTCCGCCACTGGCGATGCTTGGTTTTAAATATTCGGATTAGTGTAAAATTAAGGGGAACGATAGCCGATTTCAAATTGTCCTGAAAGCCTAATATCGTTGTAGTTAATAAACGCTTATAAATATTTTGTGAACAGCAACTCATATCTGAAAAGTATTCAGTTCTTTTACCGCCCAATAATTTTATAAATTATGATTACAAATACCGAGTTAGAACTAAAAGGAAATGTTTTTCCATCCACTATAAATTCTTTCACCAAAGACGTTGATACCCTTCATTTTACTACTGAAAATGATGTGGCTCTGCAAATTACTATACTAAGGGATGGCTTGCTGCGCTTTAGATATTCTACTACCGGTTTGTTTGCCAAGGATTTTTCATATGCTATTACCAAGCACGCAAGCATAGGTTACAACCAATTGGATATTGAAGAGAAAGAAGATTATTACAGTATCACCACAACCAAGATCATCTGTGAAGTTTCCAAAAAAGGTTTAAGAATAAAGATTTATGATCGTGCAGACGGCACCTTGATCAACGAGGATGAACTGGGTTTTCATTGGGAAGAAAGCTATGAATTTGGTGGCGATATCGTAAAAATGAGTAAAGTTTCGCACGATGGAGAAAGTTATTTTGGCCTGGGCGATAAACCGGGTCATCTAAACCTTAAGGGGAAACGCTTTGAAAACTGGGTAACCGACTCTTATGCCTACGGAAAAGACACCGATCCTATTTATAAAACTATTCCATTTTACACCGGGCTTCATAATAAGAAGGCCTACGGAATTTTCTTTGATAATACATTCAGGTCATATTTTGATTTTGCACAGGAACGGCGTTTTGTAACCAGTTTCTGGGCACAAGGTGGGGAGATGAATTATTACTTCATCTACGGTCCCAAAATGACCGATGTAGTGGAATATTACACCGATCTCACAGGGAAACCAGATTTACCACCACTTTGGGCTTTGGGCTTTCACCAATGTAAATGGAGTTATTATCCTGAAAGCAAGGTAAAGGAGGTCACTGCTAAATTCAGGGAATTGCAAATTCCTTGTGACGCAATTTACCTGGATATTGATTATATGGAGGGTTTCAGGTGTTTTACCTGGAACAAAGAATATTTCCCCGACCCAAAACGCATGGTTAAGGAACTTGAAGCAGATGGTTTTAAAACCGTGGCTATAATTGATCCGGGGATTAAAATTGATAAAGATTATTGGGTTTATAAAGAGGGACTAGAAAATGATTATTTCTGTAAACGTGCAGACGGTCCATATATTAAAGGAAAAGTTTGGCCCGGCGAATGTTATTTCCCCGATTTCACCAACCCTAAAGTAAGGGAATGGTGGTCTGGATTATTCAAAGAATTAATTGAGGACATTGGGGTTAAAGGTATCTGGAATGATATGAACGAGCCTGCAGTGATGGAAGTTCCAAATAAAACATTTCCACATGATGTAAGACACGATTATGACGGAAATACCTGCAGCCATAGAAAAGCACACAATATTTACGGGATGCAAATGGCCAGGGCAACCTACCATGGAGTAAAAAAATTCTCCCATCCAAAACGGCCATTTGTGATTACAAGAGCGGCATACTCAGGCACCCAACGCTACACTTCTACCTGGACCGGAGACAATGTTGCCAACTGGGAACATTTATGGATTGCCAACGTTCAGGTACAGCGTTTAGCTATGTCTGGTTTTTCATTTGCAGGTAGTGATGTTGGTGGTTTCGCTGAACAGCCCCACGGAGAGCTATTTACCAGATGGATCCAACTAGCAACTTTTCATCCCTTTTTCAGGGTGCATTCCTCAGGAGATCATGGCGACCAGGAACCATGGACCTTTGATGAGGATATAACTGATATCGTGCGTAAATTTATTGAATTGCGCTATCAATTGCTCCCATATCTTTACACCGCATTCTGGGATTATACCGAAAAAGGCATACCTATAATAAAGTCCCTGGTGATGTTTGACCAGGAAGACGTTAATACGCACTA
>DATISX010000221.1:0-3167 GCA_035468275.1 Salegentibacter sp. | reverse complement strand
ACGGGGCTCACCTCTTCCCATTCCGAACAGAGAAGTTAAGCCCGTTAGCGCAGATGGTACTGCTATTTGTGGGAGAGTATGTCGCCGCCTTTCTTTTAAGAGACCCTTACATTAAATTGTAAGGGTCTTTTTTTTGGAATATTATGAGGTCCCGCTTCGGAGCGGGATTAATACCCATAGCTTTTCATACTGCGTGCAAGCACTTGTATTCAAAGGTGGTCATTAATATGTCGCCGCCTTTCTTTTGAACCCTTCATCATTCATTTGATGAAGGTTTTTTTTATGGGGTAAAGTGAAGGAAAATTCATAAGCCTAATATTGAAACCTACTTGTCTGATTCTTCAATACTCAATTATCAGGGAGCTTGAAATCATAAAACTCTTCTATAGTTTGCCTTCCCCAATTTTATTCAGCACTTATACATTTTCAGCTTCTTTAAAATCCCTTTTTCGTTAGGTCTGAACTTTAATTTTTATTGATATGAACTAATGAATTTCCTGGTGTTTCCTGCAACTTTCTGTTTATTAGTCGAGTATAAAATTTTTATAAGTGAAATTCCTGTTAAAAATTTATTAGTTCCTTGTTAGGTATATGACTTAAGTCATAAAAAGAAAGGGTATTACCCGGTAATTTTACAACCAATTAAATATCTAATAATTATGAAAAGTTTTCTAAAAACAACTGGAATTTTTGCAGCAATGCTGCTCTTGTTTTCTTGTGGAGATTCAGAGAAAAAAGAAAAAGATGAAATCCGCTTGGATGACTATAAGGAGGCTCCCGCGCCTGAACAAAAGTCGGAGTCCCAGGATTCAGAAGCCGATGGTGGTGATGATCTTTCCAACAAGGGGATTGGTCCTATAGATAATCTTGATCTGGGGGAGGATATCGATGCTGATATGGCAGCTCGAGGTGGCGACATCTTTAAGAATATGTGTTCTGCCTGCCACAAGATGGACAAAAAATTTGTGGGACCTCAGATTGCTGGAGTAACTGAAAGACGTTCTCCGGAATGGATTATGAACATGATCCTGAATCCTGAACAAATGATTAAAGAAGATCCTATTGCAAAAAGACTTCTTATAGAATCTAATATGGCCGTTATGGCAAACCAGGGGTTGGCTGAAGATGAGGCCAGAGCAATTCTGGAATACTTCAGAGAATATGATGAGCAAAACTGATTGCTCTCATATTTCGCTAATGTTTTCTGCTCTAGATTTGTAATTAATTAACCTGAAAACATAGAAAAACTAATCAAACCAATCGAAAATGAGAAAAATCCCTTTTTTATTAACATTTGTCCTCCTGATAAGTTCTGTTGTTCTTATTGGATGTAAGGATAACACTTCGGGTGAAAGTGAGACTTCTTCCACGGACCCCGAAACCACTGAAACTGAAACTAAAAAAGGCCAGGCCTTTATCGATGACGACAGTGAAACTCCAAACGCCTTGCGCCTTGCTATGGAATCAGAAGATCACTCCACTCTGGTTGCTGCTGTTGAAGCTGCAGGAGTTGAAAATGCGCTGGTGAATGTTGGTCCTCTTACAGTGTTTGCACCAACAAATGAAGCCTTCGACAAGCTTCCCGATGGCACCGTTGAGGACCTCTTAAAACCGGAGAATAAGTCGCAATTAGCTTATATACTTAAGAATCATGTGGCTCCGAGTAATTACCCTATTGAAATGCTTGAAAAGAATGTAAGTAAAGAACGTGATTTATATATGGCTTCCGGGGAAACTGTCCCTGTTACCAAAGAGGGTGACGATATACTTGTTGGTGGAGCCAAAATAATCGGTACTGTAAAAGTGAGTAACGGTTGGGTTCACGTAACAGAAAGTGTCATTTTACCTAAAAATTAATTAACAGAAACAATGAAAAAACTCAATTCAATTTTATTTATTGCCCTACTTTCCTTTATAATGGTAGGTTGTGGTAATGGCGACGATTCCGGTAACAAACGATCGGGAGGGGCGATGGCTTCTAATGTAGCTGAAAGAGTCTATGTAGCTCCGGGAGAGCATGACGAATATTATGCCTTTCTTTCTGGCGGGTACAGTGGTAACCTTACCGTTTATGGTTTGCCTTCAGGAAGAATGCTGAAAGAGATCCCTGTTTTTTCTCAGTTCCCAACCAATGGTTACGGGTATTCTGAAGAAACAATACCTATGTTAAATACCTCCTTCGGATTTGTGCCATGGGGAGATGCTCACCACCCCGATATTTCTCAAACAAACGGAGAACTTGATGGACGATGGATCTTTATCAATGAGAATAACACTCCAAGGATTGCACGTATTAGCCTTGAAACCTTTGAAACCGAAGAGATCATTGAGATCCCGCATAGTGCCGGAAACCACTCTTCCTCTTTTGTTACCGAGAATACCGAATATGTAGTAGCAGGAACTCGTTTCTCTGTGCCTTATCCACAAGAGGATATAGCCATAGATCAGATGAAAGGTAATTTCAAAGGACCGCTAACTTTTATCGCTATTGATGATGAAGGAAGGATGAATATAGATTTTCAGCTGAAAATGCCAGGATTCAATTACGATCTTTCACATCCTGGTCGAGGAGATTCTCACGGATGGTTCTTCTTTACCACCTATAATACTGAAGAATCCCACACTATGCAGGAAGTTAACGCTTCTCAGAATGATAAAGACTTTATCGCCGCTGTAAACTGGAAAAAAATTCAGGAATATGTAGAAAACGGTGGTGGGGAAGAGATTGATGCAGAATATGCACACAATATCTACGATCACGGTACTCATACTGCCACCACTACAATGGAAGATAAGGTGCTTACTGTAGATCCAAGAGACGTGGAAGGAGCTGTATATTTTATGCCAACTCCAAAATCTCCTCATGGTTGTGATGTAGATCCATCAGGAGAATACATTGTTGGTAACGGTAAACTTTCTACCGACCTTACTGTTCACTCTTTCTCTAAAATGATCACTGCAATTGAAAACGAAGATTTTGACGGTGATGCTTATGGTATTCCTATTCTTAACTTTGAATCCACCCTTGCTGGAACTGTAAAAGAAGGAGGTCTGGGACCATTACATACTGAATTTGACGGAAAAGGGAATGCTTATACTACTTTCTTTATCTCTTCTGAAGTTGTTAAATGGAAATTAGGAACCTGGGAAGTACTTGACAGACAGCC
>DATISX010000220.1:0-7468 GCA_035468275.1 Salegentibacter sp. | reverse complement strand
ACTCCGCTTTTAAAAGCAGTATCTCCTACTTTTTCTCGCAGAATATGCAAAGCCCAGGCCCCTTTCTGGTAATACGTGAGCGAACTTCCTCCTTTTCGTAACAAAGCTTCTCCTTTCCCGACATCGCTCAACTCCTTTAATTGCTCTGCCGATTCATATAACTTCCAATAATAATAATCATCGCCAAAGATCTCCCGTTCGGCGAGCAAGGCATAATACGTGGCAAAGCCCTCATGCAACCAGTGATGCTCTTCCGCCTCTTGCGTAACAAAGTTTCCAAACCATTGATGGGCAAGTTCATGGGCATTAACATTTACATAATTGCGGTCCTTAAAGCCTACTTCATCAGTAAGCAAGGCCCGCGAGAAAATCGTAGTTCCCGTATTTTCCATTCCCGCATAAAGAAAATCCTGCACGGGCACTTGTTTGTAATTCTGCCAGGGATAGGGAACTCCAATTTCATTTTCCAGAAAATCAAATATTTCCTTGCTATACCTGTAACTCGGCTCCCTTAACGAATCCTCACCCTCTTCCAGGTATAATTCCATTGGCACTCCGGAATTCGTTTTCACCTCCTCTTTCTGAAATTTCCCTGCCGCAACTGCCAGTAAATAACTACTCATGGGTTTTTCCATTTGAAAATTCCAGCGGGAAACAGAATCATTTAAGGTTTCTACAGAAGTTAATTTTCCATTTGAAATTACCTCGTAACCATTCCTGAAGTCGAAACTGAGATCGTAAATTACCTTTTCATTGAGATTATCAACAATCGGGATCCAGTGAGAAGAATTCTTTCCCTGCCCCTGCGTCCACACTTGTCTTGAAGCCTGAATATTTCCAGGCACATTCCAGTTTATAAAATACATCGCCTGTTGCGGCCTAGCCAAATATTTTAACCTGATCTCATTAGTTTCAGAAGGTTTAAGTTTTTCCTTAAACCAAAGCTCTTTACCGGTATTCCTTGTTTCAATGCTTTTCCCGTTCAGTTTCACTTCAGAAAATTCCATTTCACGGGCATCGAGATATATTGAATCAGTCTCCTCCAGAACTTCAAAATGGTAAACTACTTCGCCCTGAACTTTCCCCGATTCAGGAAGGATGGCTATGGTGGCATCAATGTTTTTGATATCTACCTGCTGTAATTGTTTAGTAGAGAAATCCTGGGAAAAGATCCAACTGAAATTCAGCAGAAAAATGCTTAAAAAAAGATATTTCATACAGAAGTTATAGAACTGCAAATTACGAAAAAGCTCCCCCGTGGGCAATGGGATATTTTTTAAGGAAAATCAGAGCCGAAAAAGCTGATTTTAATATCTTCGTTTCCATGAATGCCAATTTACTGCAAACTCCTATAGATTACCTCAAAGGTGTTGGGCCCAATCGGGCACAAGTCCTCAAAAGAGAGCTTGGCATCCAAACCTACGGAGATTTGCTTAGCTTTTTCCCAAATCGCTATTTAGACAAAACCCGGTTTTTTAAGATCAATGAGTTGCAGCGAAACTCGGCTGAAGTACAGCTCGTTGGCCAGATCACCCATATAAAAAGCGTAGAGCAAAAACGTGGAAAACGCCTTGTTGCCGATTTTGTAGACAGCACAGGAAAAATGGAACTGGTGTGGTTCAGAGGTCAAAAATGGATTAGAGAAAATCTCAAACTCAACACTCCCTATGTGATCTTCGGAAAAACCAATTGGTTTAACGGGGTCTTCAGCATGCCTCATCCTGAAATGGAACTGGTTGAAGATTATAAAAAACAACTGCGCACCGCGATGCAGCCTGTTTATCCCTCAACCGAAAAACTCGCCAAAGCAGGAATTTCCAACCGGGTAATCAATAAGATCACGCAGCAACTTTTTCTCGAAGCTAATGGCCGGTTTTTTGAAACACTTTCTGAAGAAATTTTGAATGAATTTAAACTCCTTTCAAAATCTGAAGCGCTTTTTAATGTGCATTTTCCCAAAAGTCAAGAGCTGCTTTCCAAGGCACAATTTCGATTAAAATTTGAAGAACTTTTCTACATTCAGCTTCAACTTATTCGGAAAAATTTGCTTCATAAAAAGAAGATCAAAGGATATGTTTTTGAAAATGTGGGGGAGAATTTTACCGAGTTTTATAACGAGCATTTACCCTTCGATTTAACCAATGCCCAGAAGAGAGTTATCAAGGAAATAAGGAACGATCTTGGAAGCGGAGCACAGATGAATCGGCTTTTGCAAGGTGATGTGGGTTCCGGGAAGACTATTGTAGCACTAATGTCAATGTTTATAGCGCTTGACAACGGTTTTCAGGCCTGTTTGATGGCTCCTACTGAAATTTTGTCAGTCCAGCATTATAACGGGTTAGTAGAATTGTGTAAGAACTTAAATACCAGTATTGAACTCCTCACTGGTTCAACTAAAACTTCAAAAAGAAGAGAGATCCACGAAAAACTGGAAAATGGAGAGATAGACATCTTAATTGGGACTCATGCCTTGCTTGAGGACAAGGTTCAATTCAAGAATTTAGGCCTTGCTATCATCGATGAGCAACATCGATTTGGAGTAGCTCAAAGAGCAAAATTATGGAAGAAAAATGAGCTACCTCCACATATTTTGGTGATGACCGCCACCCCTATTCCAAGAACCCTTGCGATGAGTCTTTATGGCGACCTCGATATCTCGGTGATCGACGAACTTCCACCCGGAAGAAAACCAATAAAAACTGTACATCGTTTTGATGCAAACCGTCTGAAAGTTTTTGCATTTATCCGTGAGGAAATAAAAAAAGGAAGGCAGGTTTATATCGTTTATCCGCTAATCCAGGAATCGGAAACCATGGATTATAAAGATCTCATGGATGGCTACGAAAGTATTGCCAGGGAATTCCCGGATTTCCAGATTTCTATTGTTCACGGCCAGATGAAATCTGAAGCCAAAGATTATGAAATGGATCGTTTTGTGCGCGGGGAAACTCAAATTATGGTAGCCACAACCGTAATTGAGGTTGGTGTAAACGTGCCCAACGCCAGTGTGATGATCATTGAAAGCGCTGAGCGTTTTGGTCTCTCACAACTCCATCAGCTTCGCGGCAGGGTTGGTCGTGGTGCCGAGCAAAGCTTCTGTATTCTCATGACCGGCCACAAACTCTCTGAAGACAGCAAAACCCGCTTACAAACCATGACCAGCTCCAACGATGGATTCGAAATAGCTGAAGTGGACCTTAAACTGCGGGGGCCCGGCGATCTCATGGGCACCCAACAAAGCGGCGTGTTAAATCTTCAAATTGCCGATATCGTTAAGGACAACGATATTCTCAAAACTGCAAGGCATCTCGCCACCAGGGTTTTAAAAGAAGATCCTAACCTCCAAATGGAAAAGAATAAAATACTTCGCCATACCTACACCAGCCTTACTAAGGAAAATAGTCTCTGGAATTACATCAGTTAATGCAGATTATCGGGGATTTTACTAATAACAACGAAAAATTTAATAATCAATAAGGGTTTTCCTGTAATCTCCGTAATTTCAAGGAGTTAATCTTAAATTATTATTATTATGAAAAAATTACTTTACTTAATAATTCTTGGGGCGGGAATTATAGGATGTAGTACAGAGCCCATTGAAACGGAAGCTCTTGAAAGTTATGATGCCAAAGTTAAAGCCCAGGAAGTCGAAAAGTCCATGGATCTAACAGAACCTGAAATTTGCTTTGGGGAAACTCCGGAATTTAATTTCAATTTCCCCCAGGACAGCAAAGGCAATGGTGATCCAAAAGAAACTAATATTCATATCCAGGTTTGGAATCCGGAATTAGATGATTGGGAATCCTTTCAACAATTGGATTACCTGGGAGGCGGTCCGGAAGAATATACTTATGAAGAAGAAGTGTTAGAATTGGGAACTCACGAATTTAGAGCAAAAATAGGTTCCGGAGGTTTTAATTATTTCTCAACTTTAGATGTGCTGGATTGTTCCGATTGTGAAGAAAGCTTCTCTTATATGGAAAATGAAGATGGAACTTACACTTTTACATACATTCCTGAAGAAGATATAGAAAACGCTGAAGTCATATTTACTTTTGCCCAATCGGTGGTAGTTGAAGGATATGAGTGGGATTGGAATGGAAAATCTTCAACACGAAAGGAAACTATGAATCTTATAGCCTGTGAAAGTTATTCCTGGACTTTAAAATTGGAAGGAGATTGCAGTGGAAATTCCGAAGAGAGCAACCTTTGGACTGACTTTAAGGTAAATGATTTATCTAAGAAGAATGATGACACACCAAATATTGAGAAGATTTGCAATTAAATAATTTTCAGTTTATTAAAAGGGCCTTCGGGCCCTTTTTTTTATAAATACCCCCCGAAATCAACTGCGGGCTTTCCCGTATTTTTCACCACTTAGGTTTTGTATTTCATAATTTTACCATTGTTGGTATTCATTCGAAAAGCCCTGAAATATGGCTTTCTGCTAAAATTTTAGAGGATAAAAAGCTGTAACTAAAGCTTCATTACTATTATTCACAGTATATGAACCAGATTGAAATAGCTGGGATAATTCGTAAATTTATTGGGTTAACCATTAAAATCTGTGAGTTATGAAGTCGAAACTATTGATGTTAACAGGCGTCTTTTTTATGAGCCTGGTTACAAGTGCAGTTGCACAGGACGAGAAGGAGAAAAACTCTATTGGAGAGGCAGTTTATGAGGAGTATGAGGCAAATGGCATCGATGCTGCCCTGGCCCATTATGAAAAATTAAAAAAAGAAGATAAAGAAAATTACAATTGGGATGAGTGGGAATTGAATGCCATAGGCTATAAGCTAATGGAGGAACAAGATATGGCCGCAGCGGAAAAGGTTTTCAAGTATAATATGAAAGAATATCCGGAAGCAGCCAATCCCAACGATTCTTATGCCGATTACCTGATCGAGAAAGGAGAACCTGAAGAAGCTAAAAAATATCTGCAAAAATCTATAGATATAGCTCAGAACAGCTCCCACGAAGACGAGAAAACCAGGATATTAGCGGGTTCCAAAGCGAAACTTTCAAAACTTGAAAACAAACACCGTAAACTCGACTTTTTGGCGGGGGAATGGATAATGGAGCAAACGGGCTACCAGGACGGAAATGCAATAGATGTTCCCTCCAGCACCCAGAGTATTACTTATTTACCCGGAGAAACTGTTTTACGCATAAAACACACCAACTCTCAAAACAATCCATGTTGTGAACGAATAATCGCCTATGATGCATTGGAAGAAATATACGAGATGGCTTATGTCAACGCCTCTGAGCCTTCCGGAATTGAAATCTCGAATTTAGATATTAAGGATCTCTCAGAAAACCAAATCGAAATGATGGAAGAATATACTGAGAACAATGAGAAAAGAATGGCCCGGCACGAGATTACCCGTACAGATAATGATAATATTCTGTGGGATGTTTACCTACAAAATGAGACCAATAAAGAATGGGAAAAGGTGAACCAAATGAGATTTAAAAGAAAAGTTTGACCAAAACTTTAAAAGAAAATTGAAAAGAGAAGCTCCGGCTTTTCTTTTTTAATTTATTAGACCAAAATTAAAATTTCAAATTATGCCAAAACCGTTCGTAATACTATCTTTGCTGCCTGAAAAAACAATTCCATGAAGATTTCATACAACTGGTTAAAACAATTTATCAAACTCCCCGAAAACCCTGTGGAAACAGGAGAATTACTTACAGATCTTGGTCTTGAGGTAGAAGGTATTCAGGAATTTCAGAGTGTGAAGGGCGGATTACAGGGAATCGTTGTAGGACATGTGCTTAGCTGCGAAGACCATCCCAACGCCGATAAATTAAAGCTTACGAATGTAGATCTCGGGAATGGCGAGCAGGTACAAATCGTTTGTGGGGCACCAAATGTCGCCGCCGGACAGAAAGTGCCGGTTGCAACAATTGGCACTACTCTCTATGATGACAAAGGGGAAGCCTGGCCAATTAAGAAAGGAAAGATTCGCGGGGAGGCCAGTTTCGGAATGATTTGTTCTGAAAAAGAACTTGGTTTAAGTGACGATCACGAAGGGATTATGGTGATGGAAAATGACCTGGTACCCGGAAAACCTGTTGCTGAAATCTTTGAAGTTGAAAATGATCATGTTTTTGAAATAGGGTTAACTCCTAACCGTGCCGACGCGATGAGCCATTGGGGTGTTGCACGTGACCTAAAGGCCGGCTATCAGCAACAAGGAAAATCCCTGGAACTTATAACCCCATCGGTGAGCAGTTTTCATGTTGATAGCCGAAGTCTGAAATTTCCGATCAAAGTAGAAGATTCTAATCTTGCACCCAGATATTGCGGTCTTACAATTTCAGATATTAAAGTTGAGGCATCCCCGGGATGGCTTCAAAACAGGTTAAAGGCAATTGGAATTACTCCTAAAAATAACATAGTAGACGCAACCAATTACGTGATGCACGAACTTGGGCAGCCCTTGCACGCTTTTGATGCGGCGCAAATAGCCGGAAACGAGATTAATGTTAAAACCCTGCCTTCAGGCACCAAATTCACTACTCTGGACGAGGTGGAACGTGAACTTCACGAAGAAGATCTTATGATCTGTGATGCCGAAAAACCGCTTTGTATCGCTGGAGTTTTTGGGGGAATTACAAGCGGAGTTACCCAAAATACAACAAAAATTTTCTTAGAAAGCGCTTACTTCAATCCGGTTAGCATCAGAAAGACTGCAAAACGTCACGGCTTGAATACCGATGCCTCCTTCAGGTTTGAGCGTGGGATCGACATAGAGTCCGTAGAATATGCGCTTAAACGAGCTGCCCTTCTTATTACCGAAATCGCCGGCGGGGAAATTACCAGCGATATAGATGACCTTTACTTCAAGAAAATTGAAGATTTCCAGGTATTCCTAACCTTCGACAAGGTGAATAAACTAATAGGAGAAAACCTGGAAGAAGAAACCATTAAATCTATATTGGCCAGCCTCGAAATTCGAGTAAACAACGTTACCGAGACCGGAATGGGACTAACAATTCCCTCCTACCGTGTTGATGTTAAACGCGAAGCCGATGTTATCGAGGAGATCTTAAGGGTTTATGGGTATAACAATATCAAATTCAGCGATAAACTAAATGCATCCGTAGCGATTTCGTCAAAATTTGAAAATTACAAGTTGGAAAATCTTATTTCCAACCAATTGATGGGACAGGGTTTTTTCGAGAGCATGGCCAATTCGCTTACCACCCCGACTTATACCAAACTAAGCGAACAGATCAAAGAGGAATATAATGTTGAAATGCTGAATCCGCTGAGCCAGGATCTTTCAGTAATGAGACAGTCTATGTTATTTTCTGCTCTGGAAGCGGCGAGTTATAACATTAACCGAAAGCGGAATAGCCTGAAATTATTTGAATTCGGGAAAACCTATCACAGTTACGTAAGCGGAAGAACCGAAACCAAACACCTGGCTTTAACTGTAACCGGAAATAAACA
>DATISX010000219.1:0-12550 GCA_035468275.1 Salegentibacter sp. | reverse complement strand
AAATACCCAGAGAAACCAGGCACGATTTGCTGAAGCCTTACCGTTTCAGGAACTGTTGGCAGGAACTTGCAAATTACTTTCCAAAGAAGGCATTTTTAGTTGCATCATTCCTTATCGCGAAGAAGAAAATTTCCTTCAACTAGCGGAAAATTCATGTCTATTTCCACGGAAAATAACCCGGGTTAGAGGAAATACTAAGTCTGAACTCAAACGCAGCCTTATAAACCTTGGCTTCAGCAAAGAGGAGCCTTCCTACGATGAGCTCATTCTGGAAATTTCCAGACATAATTATACCGAAGAATACAAACAACTGGTTTCTGAATTCTACCTGAAATTATAATTGCTTGCTATAAAAAGCTTGGCTACATTTGTGTAAAACACTACACAACATGAAACCAGATCTTTTTCAGGCTCCCGATTATTACAATCTGGATGAGCTTTTAACCGATGAACATAAAATGGTTCGCGATGCAGCCCGGGAATGGGTTAAGCGCGAAGTTTCTCCTATAATTGAAGAGGCCGCCCAAAAGGCTGAATTTCCTAAATCAATAATCGGCGGGTTAGCTGAGATTGGTGCTTTTGGCCCATATATTCCTGAAGAATACGGCGGAGCCGGGCTTGATCAGATCTCCTACGGACTAATAATGCAGGAAATTGAACGTGGCGACAGTGGAGTGCGTTCGACGGCATCTGTACAGTCTTCCCTGGTGATGTATCCCATTTTTAAATACGGCACCGAAGAGCAAAAGAAAAAATACTTACCTAAACTCGCCAGCGGTGAGATGATGGGATGTTTTGGTCTAACCGAACCCGATTACGGTTCGAATCCAGCCGGAATGGTTACCAATTTTAAAGATAAAGGCGATCATTATTTACTTAACGGAGCAAAAATGTGGATCTCCAACGCCCCATTTGCTGATATTGCTATAGTTTGGGCGAAAAACGAAGAAGGCCGAATTCATGGACTTATCGTTGAGCGTGGAATGGAAGGCTTTTCCACTCCTGAAACCCACAACAAATGGTCTTTGCGGGCCAGCGCTACAGGTGAACTGATTTTTGACGACGTGAAGGTTCCCAAAGAAAATTTAATGCCGAATAAAAGCGGACTTGGAGCTCCTTTGGGCTGCCTGGACTCGGCTCGTTTCGGGATTGCATGGGGAGCAATTGGCGCTGCGATGGATTGTTATGACACCGCATTAAGATACTCAAAGGAAAGAGTACAGTTTGATAAACCTATTGGCGGAAAACAACTTCAGCAGAAAAAACTGGCAGAAATGATCACCGAGATTACTAAAGCCCAACTGATGGCATGGAGACTTGGAGTTTTGCGAAATGAAGGTAAAGCTACTTCTGCCCAGATTTCTATGGCGAAAAGGAATAATGTGGAAATGGCCATCAACATTGCTCGTGAAGCAAGACAGATATTAGGCGGAATGGGAATAACCGGTGAGTACAGCATTATGCGTCATATGATGAACCTGGAAAGCGTTATCACTTACGAAGGAACTCACGATATTCATCTACTTATTACCGGAATGGATATTACCGGCTTGCCGGCTTTTTAATTAGATATCTCAGAATTTCCCAGAAGATCAAAACAAGGGCAGCGCTTACAGCGTTTGCCCTTTTTGTACTTTTCACAGCACTCGGTTTTGAGAGCTTGGGGCTTTTCGGCCACAACTCCTTCAAGCTGCAAATAATCCTTAGATTTTTTTGAATAAAACACCAGGATATTAAAAGAAATCATCACCTGCCTTTTCATTGACTTTAATGACCTTAAATAGACAAACCGATTTCAAATCTGGAATCGGTTCAATTAATTTATTACGGGACTTCCGGAGCTATTTTTACCTCCAGGCCCTCAAGCTCTTCGGTAATTGGGATCTGGCAGCTTAAGCGACTGTTATCCTGCACAAAAAATGCCTGGTCCAACATATCCTCTTCTTCGTAACTCTTTTCGGGAAGCAAATGCTCGTAATTAAGCATATAACACTGGCAGGAAGCACACATAGCCATTCCACCGCAAATGCCAATAGTACCTTCGGGAGCCAGCTCAAAAGAGCGAATAACTTCCATTAGGTTCATATTCATATCGGTAGGTGCATCTACCCGGTGAGCTTCACCTTTTCTATCTATAATGGTGATCTTTATATCAGACATTCTTTAATTTATGCTTTTTACAACCTCTCTTTTCGCCTCTTTTTTACTTCCGTCGAAACCATTAATACCGCTCACTGTAGTGTATTTCATCACATATTTTTTCTCCGGAAAAATACGTTGGTAAGCACTCTGGCACATTATCGCGGCTTCGTGAAAACCACAAAGAATAAGTTTTAACTTTCCGGGGTAGGTATTCACATCGCCAATGGCGTAAATTCCGGGAATGTTCGTTTGATAATCGTAAGAATTATCAACCTTGATGGCATTTTTCTCGATTTCCAAACCCCAATCGGCAATCGGACCAAGTTTAGGCGACAGTCCGAATAGTGGAATGAAATAGTCGGTTTCTTTTATTTCTTTTTCTGATGCCACTCCGCGACGTGTAATCACAACACTTTCCAGGCTTTCATCTCCTTTAAGGTCGGTAACCTCAGCTTCAGTTATAAGTTTGATCTTCCCTTCCTTTGAAAGTTTCTCAACTTTTTCCACCGAATCCAATGCTCCCCGGAAATCGTTTCGCCGGTGTACCAAAGAAACTTCCGAAGCAATTTCAGCCAGATAAATAGACCAGTCTAAGGCAGAATCTCCTCCCCCGGCAATAACCACTTTTTTATCACGATAGATTTCCGGATCGCGGATAATATAAGCCACTCCGTTATCCTCGTATTGCTGAATATTAGTAATCGGGGGCTTTCTAGGTTCGAAACTTCCAAGTCCGCCGGCTATAACCACTACCGGAGCGTGGTGTTTTGTGCCTTTACTAGTAGTAACAATAAAACTTCCGTCCTCTTGTTTATCTATAGTTTCTGCCCTTTCCCCTAAGGTGAAGCCGGGTTCAAATGGCTTAATTTGCTCCATTAAATTATCGACGAGGTCCCCTGCAAGCACTTCGGGAAATCCGGGAATATCGTAGATAGGTTTCTTAGGGTAGATCTCTGAACATTGGCCGCCCGGTTGGGCTAAAGCATCAATTAAGTGACATTTCAGTTTCAATAATCCGGCTTCAAAAACGGCAAAAAGCCCTGTTGGTCCGGCACCAATGATAAGTATATCGGTTTTAATCATTCTTCTTTTTCATTTTTATGCAACCTACCGGCTTACCTTTCAATATTTACAACCCGCTCGATTTGCGGAACGTATTTTTTAATGGTCATTTCCACACCAGATTTCAGGGTCATTTGGTTTACCGTACAACCCACACAGGCTCCTTCCAACTGGACTTTTACCAGCCGGTCGTCTTCGATGGAGACCAAAGAAATATTGCCCCCATCGCTTTCGAGAAAGGGCCGAATTTCGGCAAGGGCTTTCTCTACATTTTGTCTGATTTCTTCGCTTGTCATCTATTTTTTGTTAACGGCACTACAACCGGCCATAGTGGTGATTTTTATTGCTTCGGTAGGTGGCAAACTCTGGTTACGATTTACCGTTTGCTGAACCATATTCCTGGTGATTTCTTCAAAGGCGGCTTCAATTGGGGTTGCCGTTTGAAGAGCAGCCGGCCTTCCGATGTCTCCAGATTCTCTCAGGCTCTGAACCAGGGGAATTTCACCGAGGAAGGGTATATCAATATCTTCAGCCAGGTTTCTTGCACCGTGTTTTCCGAAGATATAATATTTGTTATCGGGTAGCTCATCAGGCGTGAAATACGCCATATTCTCTACTATCCCTAAAACAGGAACATTTATGCTATCCTGACGGAACATAGCCACTCCTTTTCTGGCATCGGCTAAGGCAACATTCTGCGGAGTGCTAACCACTACCGCTCCTGTAATTGGCAAAGACTGCATGATAGAAAGGTGAATATCACCGGTTCCCGGCGGAAGATCGATTAAAAGGAAATCCAGTTCTCCCCAGGCAGCGTCAAAAATCATTTGATTAAGTGCCTTGGCAGCCATAGGTCCACGCCATACCACAGCTTGATTCGGCTGGGTAAAGAAACCAATGGAAAGTATTTTAACTCCATAATTTTCAACGGGTTTCATTTTAGATTTGCCATCAATATTCACAGAAAGGGGTTTCTCTGCCTCAACATCGAACATTATCGGTGCTGAAGGCCCATAAATATCGGCATCTAAAAGACCTACTTTGAAGCCCATTTTAGATAGGGTTACCGCCATATTTGCGGTTACCGTAGATTTTCCAACGCCACCTTTTCCTGAGGCTATAGCAATTATATTACTGATTCCGGGAATTTGTTTTCCTTTAATTTCAGGTTTTTTATCAGGTGCATCTACTTTTATATTAACTTTTACTTTGGCTTTTTGGTATACGTGTTCGTGAATGGCTTTCAATACATCAACCTCGGCACGTTTTTTAATGTGAAGTGCGGGAGTATGGAGAACCAGATCTACTACCACCTCGTCACCAAAGGTCATAATATTTTGAACTGCGCCGCTTTCTACTATGTTTTTGCCTTCACCGGCAACGCTTATAGTTTCGAGCGCTTTAAGGATATCTTTTCTATCTAATTTCATCTTAATATAATTTAGGGAATAAGGCCTGTGCTTTGCCGCAGAAAAGTCCCAGTCCTTACAATCAATTCTATGAATAAAGTTAATGGGAATCAACCTTATATAGACTGATTCTAAATGCAAATATAGGTGGAAAAGCTAAGAAAACGAAGTATTTGACTATAATTGATTTATGGTGTAATAAGCCCGAATTATGAGTTCAAATCTACCGGCGGAGCCCAGAAATATTTATCAAAGTCTACCACCTTATTTCCCCGAATGGGTACACCTTCTGCTTCCAGAGAATTTTGCATGGCGTTGCTGTCTCCAAAATGATGTTTCCCACTAAGAAGTCCGTTACGGTTTACAACCCGGTGGGCCGGAACATCTTCAAGATTATGAGAAGCATTCATCGCCCAGCCAACCATTCTGGCGCTTTGCGGCGAACCAATTGCACTGGCGATCGCCCCATAAGAAGTAACTCTCCCATAAGGTATTTGCCGAACGACTTGGTATACCTTCTCAAAGAAATTCTTCTCTTCGGAAATCATAAATAATATATTCTGAGAATTGTTATAATAACTAAAATAAGCATCAGGCCGGCCATAAAATAATTGGAATACTTTGAAAATTGATCGGCATACTTTTCAATTTTAATAAAAGACAGCACGTATAAATAAAGGGTGGTGAAGCTTCCAAGGGCCGCTGCTAAAACAAAAGCAATGATTAAAGACCATTCATAAGTCACCCCTACTCCTAAATTAAGAGCTCCGGCAATTGCCACAAAATATGGAATAGGAAATAAATTAAGAACCGAGATCAACATGCCCTTAAAAATACTGTTGGCATTTGCTCTATGGGAAGAATGTTCTATCCCTCCACGTCTTTTAGCCATTAGCAAAAAATATATCCCTAAAAGAATGAAAATTACAAGGCCAGCCCGCAAAAGAATACTCTGCACGAAAATATTATCAAATATATATTTGGCGAGTAATACAGCAATTAGGGCTTGCAAAAGCACAACACTAGAGGCTCCAAAAGCAACATAAAGTCCGTTGCGCTTTCCATGTTCTACACAGGTTTTGGCAACAGTCATATTAACAAGACCCGGAGGTATTACCCCGATAAGGGCAGCAAAATAGGTGATTAAAAAGAGTTTCGTTTCCTCCAAAAGGCGCTATTTTATCCTAAATTGTATATAGGTAATAGGTTTTCCCTGTTCAAGATACTGTTTTTCATAGAAAGTCTGGATTTCTCTAACTGCTTTCGGCGAATATTCATTTTTATAAATATCATGGTGAGCATAAAGAACCTCCTGGCCCTGCCCGTGTAAAAGTCCAAGGGTATAGCCGTGCATGAATTCGCTGTCGGTTTTCAAATTTACGAGCCCTTCAGGTTTTAAAATATGCTTGTACTTTTCCAGAAAGGTAGCATTAGTAAGTCGATGTTTGGTGCGTTTGTATTTTATCTGCGGATCTGGAAAAGTTATCCAAATCTCATCTACTTCATTTTCGGCAAAGATCCTGTCGATAAGTTCTATTTGAGCTCTTACAAAAGCGACATTTTCCAGGTTATCTTCCAGGGCGGTCTTCGCTCCTCTCCAAAATCGGGCGCCTTTAATATCTATTCCTATAAAATTTCTGTCGGGATAGATTTCTGCAAGGCCCACACTGTATTCACCTTTTCCACATCCCAGTTCCAGGACAATAGGGTTGTCATTTTTAAAAAATTCTTTTCGCCATTTCCCTTTTAAGCTGAAATCATCCTTTTCCAATACCTCTCTGGAGGGCTGAATCACATTTTCAAAGCTTTCGTTTTGCTTAAATCGTTTTAACTTATTTTTACTACCCACAGCTTGTTTGAAATTTTGACAAAATTAAGGAAATTAGCCAACAGGAGGAGTATATAATATCATATATGAAAAAGAAGCGAATTTTGGTAGCCGCGCTTAACTGGGGATTAGGCCATGCCACACGTTGTATTCCACTAATCAACGGATTGATCGCCCATGGTTATGAACCCATATTAGCTTCTGATGGTGTTGCTCTGGATTTGCTCAAAAAAGAGTTTCCTGATCTATCCGCAGAAGAACTTCCTTCTTACAATATCGAATATTCCGGGGCTCCTAATTTCCTGAAATGGAAACTGTTCCTGGAAAGCCCAAGGATAATCAAGGTAATTAAGACTGAAAAAAAGCAAACCAAGAAGCTTGTAGAAAAATATAATCTAAACGGAATAATTTCCGATAATCGTCTGGGAGTACGCTACAAGCATCTTAAAAGTGTTTTTATTACCCACCAACTCAATGTACTCTCGGGTAATACAACCTGGTTAAGCAGTAAACTACACCAAAAGTACATCAGGAAATTTGATGAATGCTGGGTACCCGATCTCCCCGGTTCAAAAAATCTAAGCGGAATTCTAGGTCACATGAAAAAGACCCCTGATGGAGTGAAATACATGGGCCTGTTAAGCAGGTTCAGGAAAAAGATTCTTCCGCAGGAATATAAAATAATGATTCTTCTCTCGGGCCCGGAACCTCAGCGTTCCATTCTGGAAAAGATATTACTTCAGGAATTTAAGGAGACTTCAGAAAAAACCCTTTTTGTGAGAGGCGTTTTAGAAGAGAATGAGTTTATTTCCAAAATCAACAATCCCAATTTAAAGATCAGAAATTATCTATTTGGCGAAGAGTTGGAAGACGCCTTAAACGCGAGTGAGATAATAGTTTGCAGATCTGGTTACACCAGCATAATGGACCTATCAAAGCTTGAAAAAAAGGCATTTTTGATTCCTACTCCGGGGCAATTCGAACAGGAATACCTTGCAGAGCGTCTTGACAAGTTAGGCATTGCTCCGTTTTACACACAGAAGGAATTTAAAATTTCAGATTTAAAAAGGCTAAAGAGTTTTAGCGGTTTTAGAGACTTTGGGTTTGTTACCGACTTTGGTAGCCTTTTTGCTCTTTTCGAGGGTAAATGAGAACTCACTTCCCACCCCAAAAACACTATCCACATAGATTTTTTCGTTATGCGCTTCAATGATATGTTTCACGATAGAAAGACCTAAGCCTGAGCCGCCTTCTTTCCGGCTTCCGCTTTTGTCCACGCGATAAAAACGTTCAAAAAGTCGGGGAATATTTTCTTTTTCTATTCCTTCTCCGTTATCGGTAATTCTTACTATCACCTTATTTTTAATAAGATTTTCGATGCTAACCTCGGTGGTTCCTCCTTTTTTCCCGTATTTAATTGAATTAACAATGAGATTGGAAACCACCTGCTGAATCCGGTCGCGAT
Organism: Salegentibacter sp.; assembly: GCA_035468275.1. Taxonomy (GTDB): domain Bacteria; phylum Bacteroidota; class Bacteroidia; order Flavobacteriales; family Flavobacteriaceae; genus Salegentibacter. The sequence continues at coordinate 4,644 of DATISX010000219.1, read as the reverse complement.
CGGCTCTAACCATCACCGGGCCATCATAAGGCATATCGAAAGTGAGATTAATGTTCTTTTTTGCAGCTTTCATCTCCAATAGATCAAAGGCATTCTGAACCAGCTCTACGATATTAAAGTTTTCCATATGCAAGTGTAATTCCCCGGCCTCGAGTTTGGTAATCATATCCAGGTCTTTCACTATATAGATAAGCCGTTCAACTCCTTTATTGGCGCGTTGCAAATATTTTTTTCTCACAGCCTTATCCTTGATCGCACCGTCAAGCAAGGTGAGAATGTACCCCTGAACAGTAAATAGAGGGGTCTTTAATTCATGAGAAACGTTACCCATAAACTCCTTTCGGTAGGCCTCCCGGACTTTTAGGGTTTCAATCTCTAGTTTATTGTATTCTGCAAACCTTTCAACTTCCCGGGTAAGTGATGCCATGTCGGTAGTCACCTGGCTGGGATTAAGTGTAGTGGAATCCAGCAGGGAAACATTATCATAAATCTTTTTAATACGCTTATATATGAAATGCTCTACTCTATATTGAATAATGAAAAATGAAAAAAGATAGGTAAGAAAACCAAGCACAAGGACCGGCCCCCACTCAAATCCGGTAGTAAAATGAGCATATAACCCTACCGCTACCGAAAGAAAAACGGTAATGTATATTGATGTTTTGATCGCAAATTTATAAGAGCGTTTAAATTTTTTTGCCATTAAACCACGAACTTATATCCAACCCCTTTTACGGTTTTGAAGGAATCATCTCCTATTTTTTCACGCAATTTTCTAATATGCACATCAATGGTGCGCCCACCAACAACTACCTCGTTTCCCCAAACCTTATCAAGAATATCTTCCCTTTTAAATACTTTGCCCGGTTGTGAAGTAAGCAGGGAGAGCAATTCAAATTCCTTTCTTGGCAGGATCAGTTCTTCCCCGTTCTTAATCACCTTATACTGATCTCTGTCTATTACTATCTCTCCAATTTTTAGAATACTTGAAGAACCGCTCTCTTCTTTAAAACGCCTCAATAGCGCCTTAACTTTACTCACCAGAACTTTAGGTTTAATAGGTTTGGTAATATAATCATCGGCTCCGGCATCAAAACCTGCCATCTGGGAGTAATCTTCTCCCCTTGCCGTTAAGAAAGCGATTATGATATGTTCCAGCCCGGCAATTTTTCTTATTTGCTCACAGGCTTCAATCCCATCCATCTCAGGCATCATGACATCAAGGATAATAAGCTGGGGTTTGTGTTTTTTTGCAAGTTTCACCCCATCTGCGCCATTTTCCGCAGTTATTACCTGATAACCCTCTGTCCTTAAATTGTAACCTACAATCTCCAGGATATCCGGTTCGTCGTCAACCAGAAGAATTTTAATATCACTCTTTTTCATTAGTGTGTAATTGAATTGATATTCTGAAGTAAAAGTAAGTATAAATTCCAAGCTAATAATTCCCTCATCTGAAGTCTTAACCTTAAGGTAATATAAAGATTATTTCAAGAAGGCTTTTATAATCAGGTGTTTTGGAGAGATTTGCTGAATTCTCTGTTCAGAAAAACTCTCCCTTCTCTCAAACTACCCTCATTATATAAACCCAAACATAACATTAAAAATTTCAGCATAACAGAAGCTTAAACTTAGGCTAAACTCCGCCTTAAACTATGCTCGTTTATTTGCTTCAAATTAATTACTGAAACAAAAACTAAATTTTTTGACTTATGAAAAAACTGATTATTGCAGGTTTTGCGATTGCAACTTTAGGTTTAACCAGCTGTAGTGAAGATGACGATATGCCAATAGAACAACTTGCTACCTGTACCGATGGAATCCAGAACGGCACTGAAACAGGAGTAGATTGTGGTGGAGCTTGTGCTCCATGTGATGGTGGTGATAATGGTGCAGTTCCAGTAGATGAAGACCTTTCCGGATTACTAACAGAAGACTTCACTTTAACCAATGATGTTATCTGGGAAATAAACGGAAAATTCGTAGTTGGGAATGGAGCAACTCTTACTATCGAGCCAGGAACCATTATCAAAGGTCTTGAAGGAACAGGCTCGTTAGCTTCTGCTCTTATTGTAGCCCAAGGTGGTCAAATCATGGCTGAAGGTACTGCCGACGCGCCAATTATTTTTACTTCTATAAATGACAACATCGGAGTGGGTGAAAAACAAGGATCAAACCTTGACGAAAACGATCGTGGCCTTTGGGGCGGAGTATTAATCTTAGGACGTGCACCAAGCTCTTTTGAAGGTGACTCTGAAGTATCACAAATTGAAGGAATTCCTGCTGATGATGATTTTGGAAGATATGGAGGTAATGACCCTGAAGACAATTCAGGAGTTTTCAAATATGTATCTATTCGTCACGGGGGAGCACTTATCGGTTCCGGTAACGAAATTAACGGACTTACGCTTGGAGGTGTTGGTAACGGAACAGTTATCGACCACGTAGAAGTTGTAGGAAACGTAGATGATGGCTTTGAATGGTTTGGTGGTACAGTAAACTCAAGCAACCTTGTGGCATTCGCCGGAGGAGATGATGGTTTGGATATTGACCAGGCTTACTCTGGAACTATTACAAACGCATTAGTTATCCAGGGAGCAGAATCTGATCACGGCCTTGAAATTGACGGACCAGAAGGAACCTTTGAAGATGGTTTTGTATTGGAAAACTTAACAATAATTGGAGATGCTGATGCTCCTTCTGGTGAGATTGCAGATTTTAGAGATGGTGCAATGGGCGCGGTAAATAATGTTTTTATAAGAGGTTTCAGTGCAGATCAGGATCTTGAACTGGACGCTGACAATACTGCTGCATCATACAATAATGGTACGCTTAGTTTCTCCAATTGGGAAGTGGTATTACCTGAAGGTGTAGCTGATGTAGCCGACTTATTTGTTGACACTACCGAAAGTACCACTTTACATGAAGATGCTTCAGAATTTGCAACTGCTGTAGAAGAAGGCGAAGAAACTGTAGGTGCAGACTTATCGGTTTTCGATTGGACTTATGCCAGCTTTAAAGGTGCATTTTAATTAAAAGATCATAAAGCAAAAATTTAAAAGCTTTTATCAAAATTGCTCGCCTCTTTAGGGGCGGGCAATTAGTATTAAGATTCTTTATCAAAATTTATATGAAAACCCAAATTTCACTAGTTTTAATTTTTAGTTTTTTCATAAGTCTGGCTCAGGCACAAACCGGAAAAATTGCAGGAAACATTTTCGATGTTGAGGTTAATGATGTTTTGCCTTTTGCCAATGTTTCTGTTAAAGGAACAAACACCGGGACCACTTCAGATTTTGAAGGAGATTATAGTTTAAATACAGCCCCGGGAACCTACACCATCGTTTTTTCATTTGTGGGCTACGAAACATTAGAAGTTACCGATGTAGTAGTAAAGGAAGGAGAAGTAACCGGTCTAAATGTAGAGATGAAATCATCAGCAGGGGCTCTGGATGAAATTATAATCACCACTACAACAGCTAGAAACACAGAGGCTTCTGTATTAACCATGCAGAAAAATTCTGTTAACCTAACCGATGGACTTTCTTCTCAGACTTTTGATAAGATAGGTGCAGGAGAGGTTTCTTCAGCAGTAAAAACCATTCCCGGAGTTTCTGTTCAGGGAGGGAAATATGTTTATGTGAGAGGCCTTGGAGACCGCTACACTAAGTCTATTCTGAACGGCATGGACGTTCCAGGCCTGGATCCCGATAGAAACACCCTGCAAATGGATATTTTCCCAACAAATATCCTTGATAATGTATTAGTAGTAAAATCCCTTACGGCAGATATGCCAGCCGATTTTACCGGCGGGATGGTTAATATCGTCACCAAGGATTTTCCGAGTAGAGAGCAATACAGTATTTCTGCAGGAGCTATCTATAATCCATCCATGCACTTTAATTCAGATTTTCTGAAATATGATGGAGGAAACACAGATTTCCTGGGTTTTGATGACGGCACAAGAGATCGCCCTGTTAGCAGAAGCCAACAGTTCCCAAGACCCTTTGATAATGACGCAGCGCTTACGCGAATTACAGAACGCTTCACCCCTACTTTAGGCGGAAAAAGAGAAAACAATCTTATGGATTTCAGTTTTGGCTTTACTGCCGGGAATCAATATGAAGTAGGTGAGAAAAACAACAAACTCGGCTATTTCGCCTCGCTTTCTTACAAGAACAATTCAGAATATTTTGAAGATTTTGAGAATAATTCTTACCTGAAACCCAGAGAAACTACGGAATTCGAATTACGTCCCGCCAGACTGCTTAGCGGTAATGTAGGAAAGGAAAATACCCTGGCAAGCGCGATGGCCGGATTAGCTTTTAAAACCGAAAAATCCAAATACCAGTTCAACCTGTTGCATATTCAAAACGGAGAATCTACTGCCGGAAATTTTGAAGAGAACATTCTTATTTCTGATGCAATTAAAGTATTTAGGGACAACCTTGAATATACTCAACGCTCTATCACTAATGCTTTACTTTCCGGAAAACACACTAACGATGATGCCAGCTGGACCACAGAGTGGAAACTATCGCCAAGCCTTTCCCGTGTTTACGATAAAGACGTTCGAATTACTGCTTTTGAATACAACCCGGGCAACGACACTTACAGTATTAGACCAAGTTCTTCTGAAAGTCC
>DATISX010000218.1:0-3134 GCA_035468275.1 Salegentibacter sp. | reverse complement strand
AAGGACTGTGTTTGGGATAAGCAACTCATCAAAAAAGCGGTTATCTGGCTTTCTTCAGAAGTAAAAAAGCCAATTCTTAAACTTACCGACGAGGATTACAACAATAACGGGATGGCCCAACTCGCCACCGATTTTGGTCCTGCATATAATATAAATATTAACGTATTTAACCAGCTGCAGCACAGCATTACCGGCTGGCCGGGTGGAAAACCCAATGCTGATGATACTCAGAGACCGGAAAGAAAAGATCCGCCGCAAAAGCGATCGCTAATTTTTTCTCCTCACCCTGATGATGATGTGATCTCTATGGGAGGAACGTTTATCCGATTGGTAGATCAGGGTCACGAAGTTCATGTAGCCTATCAAACCTCCGGAAACACCGCGGTTTGGGACACCGATGTATTAAGGTATGTTGAATTCGCCATAGATTTTAACCGAAGTCGGGGCGAAGATGTTAAAAAACTTGAAGCTACCTACGAGAAAATGCGACGTTTCCTTGACGAAAAACAACCCAACGATATAGACCTGCAGGAAATTCAGGATGTAAAAGCTTTCATTAGAAAATCTGAAGCCTTCGCAGGAGCAAGATTTGCCGGACTCAAGGATAAGAACATTCATTTTATGGCCTTGCCATTTTATGAAACAGGAAAAAGAATTAAAAATCCAGTTACCGAAAAGGATGTAAAGCTCACCATGGAGTTGCTTCAGCAAATAAAACCACACCAGGTTTTTGCAGCAGGCGATTTCGCAGATCCACACGGCACCCATATTGTTTGTTTCAGAATTATTCTGGAAGCGCTTACCAGACTCCGGGAGACCGAAGATTGGATAAAAGACTGCTGGCTATGGATGTACCGTGGGGCCTGGCAGGAATTTGAAGTTCACGAGATCGAAATGGCTGTTCCATTGTCTCCGCAGGAAGTACAAAGAAAAAGAAAAGCAATATTTCAGCATCAATCTCAGAAAGACCGGCCGGTATTCCCTGGTGACGACGAAAGGGAATTCTGGGTTCGCGCTGAGGAACGAAACCGCGAAACAGCCGAAGCTTACGATAAACTCGGACTCGCAAATTATGAGGCAATGGAAGCCTTTGTTCGTTGGAAATTCTAATAATACAAGCTTTTATTGCTATGAGAAGAGCTTTTGCCCTACTTAGTATGTTTCTGATTTTACTGGTTTTGGCTAGCTGTGCCTCCAATCGATATTCCAAAACCAACCGGGTCTATAAAAAACAGGCAAAAGCCTACGCTAAGCAATTAAGCCAGTTCCCACTCCCGGAAAAGTCTGATGGATCCGCACTCTATTATGGCGAGTACCGGGTGGGAACTACTAATTTTAACCTGCGCAAACCCAATTATGTGGTGATTCATCACACCGCGCAGGATTCAGTTCAGGAAACCCTGAAAACTTTTACACTTAAGCGCACCCAGGTGAGTTCGCACTACGTAATTGGTCGGGACGGGGATGTGTATCATATGCTGAACGATTATTTCCGTGGATGGCACGGTGGAATAGGAAAATGGGGGAATAATTCAGACCTCAACTCCTCTTCTATTGGAATTGAATTGGACAACAACGGATTTGAAGAATTTTCTTTAATTCAGATTCATAGTTTATTGGAAGTCTTGGAAAACTTAAAAGAAGATTACAATATCCCTGCTGAAAATTTTATTGGCCATTCAGACATCGCGCCGGGACGCAAAGTAGATCCCAATACTAATTTCCCCTGGAAAAAACTTGCAGAAGAAGGTTATGGCCTTTGGTACGACGAGGAAGAGGTTAAAAACCTGAAAACCGAAGCGGAATTCTTTGAACCAAATCCCCTGGCTTTGAGAAACAATTCCATTTTAACCCAACGAATTCCGTTTCTTGATAAAATACTTTTTCCCGAAGTAATCCCGGCAACTTTCGATGTGGAAATGGCCCTAAAAATAATAGGTTTTGACACCAGCAATATGGATGCAGCTATCCAATCATTCAAACTGCATTTTATTCAGGAAGACATTGAATCTCCTCTTAATGAGAAAGATTTAAAAATACTCTACAATTTATATCAGAAATATTTATAACTGCGGCTTTATGTTTAGAATTTTATTTGAGAGAAAAGGTCACCCTCAACAAAAGCATAAAAAAACCTCCCGAAGTTTTGAATTTTGGGAGGTTTTTTATTCAAATTGTTTTTACAACTTCACCTCTTTAGCTTCAGGCAGAGTGAAAAGATCTGATTGTTTCAGGTAGATCAAGCCTTCGTCCTCTTTATTTAAAACCCGTTTGGTTCGTAAATAGCGATTATAATTGTACTCGTCAAAATCTTCAGCTTCAGTGTCGAAATTACTGATGTGAACCTCTCCCATTGAATGGATGAATTTATTATCGCCAATCCACATTCCCACGTGAATTACCCTTTCCGCAGTTGAATCAGTGGCGGGTTTTCCGAAGAAAAGGAGATCCCCTTTTTCCAGGTTTTCAAAATTTCTTTCGGTGTCTACTTCTTCCCCGGTGTGGATCTGCTGGGAAGCATCCCGCGGAATCACGACCCCATTCATAAAAAATACAGTTTTGGTAAATCCGCTGCAATCCATTCCTTTTGGGGAGGTCCCGCCCCAGAGATATGGGGCGCCCATCAATTCTTTTCCTGTGACTACGAGATCTTCTTCTGTGGCTTCAAGATTTTCCAACCATTCCAGATAAGGCTGCGCATAGGCGGTTTCTACAAAGGCTTTCTTCCCGCTGGGATATCTAACCTCATAAAATTTACCGCGACGTTCTACAAGCTCTAAAATATTACCTGATACCAGATCGGATACTCTTTGGGAATCTGAATTGGGTTCTTCGTAGGAAAAGCCTGCTGTTTCCAGGTAAATGAGTTTATCAGTTTGTTTCCAGGATTTGAGTTCTTCTTCCTCCATATTATGAAGTCCGCCGTAATCAACCCATCCAAGATAGCCTTCAGGAGTTTGCACAAAATACCAGCCACCCTGTTTCTTGAATACCTTTAACGGCATCCCCAAAGTCGCCTGGGTTACAAGCTGTGCAGAATGCTTTGGCTCATCCCGAATGTTAGCCACAGATATCTTAACCACTCCCCTGGTTTTGTTTTCCAGTTCTTCGGAATCGGGAAGTAAACGGATACT
>DATISX010000217.1:0-5286 GCA_035468275.1 Salegentibacter sp. | reverse complement strand
GTGATCATTGGAGATACCATTAAATTCGGTTACTAGACCCAGGGAGGGATCCAGGCCAAGCCCGGACAGAAAGTGATCGATGTGATCAAGGAATTTGGCGAATTCATTCCGCTTGCGAAAGGAAGACAGATCTCTGCGGGTCAGCTATTGGAGCGTTTTCTCTATGTCCGGAAGAAACAATATGATTTTGTTGAGAAATTAAGCGGAGGCGAAAGAAAACGATTGTACTTGTGTACCGTTCTTATTCAGAACCCCAACTTCCTGATTCTCGATGAGCCAACAAATGACCTGGACATCGTTACCCTGAACGTACTTGAGAACTTCCTACTCGACTTCCCCGGATGTCTTGTGGTGGTATCTCACGACAGGTATTTCATGGACAAGATCGTAGATCACCTGTTCGTCTTCAAAGGCAACACCGAGATCCTCGACTTCCCCGGAAATTATTCAGATTTCCGCGATTACGAGGAGAGTCTGCAACTTGAAAGCAACAATAACAAAACCACCGAAACCAAGACCACCGAAAAAAAACAAAAAGACACCGATAACTCTTCCACCGGACTGACCTATAATGAGAAAAAGGAATTTGGAAAGCTCGAGAAGGAGATCGCCAACCTGGAAAAACGGAAGATCACCTTACAAAACAAATTCCTTGAAAATCTTAGTGGAGCAGATATAGAAAAAACCTCTCTCGAACTACAGCGCGTTACAGATGAGTTGGAGGGGAAGGAGGAGCGCTGGCTGGAGTTGGGGAGTAGGTAGTTTCCAGTTCTCAGTTGTCAGTGCCGGTTGTTTTTTTGGTTGTATGTTGTAAGTTGTAGGTTCTCCGTTGTCGGTTAAAATAGTAGAAAGTGTATAACTCGGGAGGGTTTGATGGTGAGATAATGTATGTCCCTTATTTACCGTCATCCTGAACTTGCCCATCCGACCGGCACCTTTAGATTTGAATTATAAATTTTACTTATAATAATGATGTTGAAAAGAGGGGGTCTGGGGGAGACTGATAACTTAAAAAAATGTTCATAATTTTAAGAAACTAAAAAAGAACGGGGTGAACTTTCGTTCGGTTAAGGATTAGACCTATCGCCCGTATCAGTCCCCGTTCTTTAATTCGGTTGCCAGAACCATATAGGATTTTAGTCTCACCTTTTAAAGGTCTTAGTTTAAGCAACCATAATTTAAACCTTTATAAAATTATGAAATTAAAAGAAGTATTAGGTATCGATGCAAGCAAATTAACATTGGATTGCCATCTGCACCACAAGGGAGATTACAAGGTTTTTGACAACAATCATGAAGGGATTACCAAAATGATAGATTGGGCATTAGAGAATGCAAGAAAAGAGGATCTGCTGTTTGTTTTTGAACATACCGGCTTATATTCTCATCTATTGGTCAAGTTGCTATCTTATTCAGATTGCCTTTTCCATATAGCATCGGGGTTGGAAATTAAACGTTCCTTGGGCATTGCCAGGGGAAAGGATGATAAAGCGGATGCTAGGAGAATTGCTTTGTATGGGTACAGAATACGTGAAGAAATAAATCCTTACCAGATCTATTCTGAGTCTCTGGAGCTTCTCAAAAGGTTAATGTCCATGAGGAAGAAATTGGTAACCCAGAGAGCTGGGCATATTGCAACATTAGGAGAACAAAAAAGAGTGTTGGATGTAAGCGAAAACGAGATCTTGTTTCAGGTTCAAATAGAAATTATAAGCTCTCTTGATAAGCAGATATCCAAGTTAGAAAAGAAAATGGACCAGCACATTAAACAAGACCCCGAACTAAGGGAGCTGTTTAAATTATTGACCAGTATTAAAGGCATCGGAAATGTTACCGCACGCTTTCTGATAGTCTATACATCAGGGTTTTCTGCCTTCCGGTCCTGGAGAAAATTTGCTTCTTATTGTGGAATAGCACCATTCCCTAACCGATCGGGAACTAGTGTAAAAGGTAAGACAAAAGTGAGCCATTTAGCAAACAAGGAAGGAAAAGCATTATTAAGCCTTTGTGCAGCTTCTGCCATCCAGTCGAATCCGGAAATGAGGTTATATTATCAAAGAAGAGTGCAAGAAGGAAAGAACAAAATGAGTACACTAAATATTATTAGAAATAAGCTATTAGCAAGGGCATTTGCAGTTATCCAAAGAAGGACACCATATGTCGATACAATGAAATACGCTGTATAAAACAATAGATAAAATTTATCAATAAAAAGTTGCGTAAGTCATAGGATACGGGCGGGGGGAGCTTAAGCAGTAAACGGAATTTACCTTATGATCTAAAATTATAAATACTGCTGAAGACGGAAGGGTTAATTTGACAATTCTCTTGAAGTTTAATAGAATGAAATCATATTTTATTGAGAATGGCGGAAAGAATTTTTCTTAGCTCGTTGGCTTCCTGGATAAGGGGGTCGATTGCCTCTGAATTTGGATTTAAGGCCTTTAATAAATTAAGCCAATAGAGACTTTCTTTGGCTTCTTTTCTTGATATTCTAATTCTGAATTTGAAATCTTTATCTCCAAGATTTTCATTAGCTTCAATATAATTAGCTCCAACGGATCCTGATGATCTTACTAATTGTTTTCCATCTTCAATATTAGAAACAGTTTTTGGAAGTTTAGAAACCAATAATCTGCAATCCCTTGCAAACACAAATGTCCGATCTTCTAAATTATAGGTTTTCAATTATAAACAACTTACATCTCAACTAAATATAAGTATTCTTCCTTAAATATGTGCCATTGGAATTTCTAAGGCTTTTAGAATTGGGAATTTTAACCCTTTTGGAATGTGGTGCTCGGTGCTTGGAACTTAAGGAGTTATTGGAATTTAACTCTCCTACGCATTGGCTTTGTCGGGTAAATACTTGGTGCTTGGAATTTTAAGAGTGCTTGGAATTTAAAAGTATTGGAATTTGGTGCCTGGTACTTAGAATTTAAGCAGTTATTGGAATTTAACCAGTTATTGGAATTTGGTACTTGGAATTTGGAACTTTGAACCGAAGTGCCTATAGATAGATATCTATCAACCCAATCGGTGTATCAAAATAAATAGTCTTATTCTTTTTGTCAACCCTTGAAATGAAATCATCGTTAACCGGAATAAGGATCTCTTTTCCGTTGAAATCTATTTCAAAAAGGGGTTGGGCGCGGTTGTCGTTGATGCGTTTGATGGTGCCAATCTTGCCGTGCTGAGTATCTTCGGCCGAGTAGCCTATCACTTCGTGGAAATAGAATTTGTCATCTTCCAGTTCGGGAAGCATGGAAAGAGGAAGGTAAATATCAGCCCGCATGAGGTCATCTGCATCTTCTTCGGTATCTACATCTTCAAATTTTACACGTAGCAAGTCACTTTTGTGCAGCGAACTCTTATCAATAAAAAATGGAACCAGATTATCGTTATAGTCAACGAAAACTGATTCCATATTTGTGTAAGCTTCGGGTTCATCGGTGTCAAGTTTTATCAACACCTCGCCCTTAAAACTGAATTTACTAACGATCTTACCTAAATAGAAACATTCATCTTTAGTCATCGTCGTACAGTAAATTACATGTTTTCGCCTGCAGCCTTTTCTTCAGCTTTAGCCTGGGCAGCAGTTTCATTTTCTACTTCAGTAGAAATGTCACCTTCAGCCTCTTCGGCTTGCGCAGCAGCAGTAGCGGCAGCTTCTGCTTCAGCAGCTTCGTTTGATGCAGCCTCACGTTTTGCATTTGCTTCTTTTTCGGCTTCAAGGGCTTTCTTCCTTGCAGTTTCCTGCTCCTTGCTTAATCCTTCTTTTTTAGCAGATACTTTGTCTTCTTTTTCATTCACCCAGGCCTGGAATTTTTCTTCAGCTTGTTCCTCAGTCAGGGCTCCTTTTGCAATACCACCGGCAAGGTGATGTTTAAGAAGGGCTCCTTTGTAAGAAAGAATGGCACGAGCTGTATCAGTTGGCTGAGCTCCGTTTTGCAACCATTTTACCGCACCGTCAACATCAAGATCGATAGTTGCAGGGTTGGTGTTTGGATTGTAAATACCTATTTTTTCAAGGTATTTCCCGTCTCTTGGCGCGCGGGAATCAGCAGCGATGATCCAGTAAAAAGGTTTTCCTTTTTTACCGTGTCTTTGTAATCTAATTTTTACAGGCATATAAATTAATTTGTGAGGTCCCCGACCTCTGTTATTAATAAGGGCGCAAAGATACTATATTATTTAATTCAGACAATGTAAAATTCTGAAATTAAGAAGTATATGTTCTGATTCTGCAAACCGGCCCTGTGTGATTGATAGAATTGATTTTTTCGGTTTAGAATTTAATCACTCAACCTCTTCTGTTAAAACGAGTTAAAGAGTATTAAACCCTGTTAAAGAAATTGAATTGAAATATTAATCCTTGTAAATTTAAAAGAAGAAATTATTTTATTAAAAACATAAATTATGAAGTATACAGAAGAAGTTTCCGAAAAATTAAATGATCTTTTGGAAAAGAATTATGATACCGAGAAGAACTATAAGTTTGCTGCAGAGAATACCAAAAATCCCGAACTAAGGGCTTTTTTCAATGAGCGTGCACAGGAGAGATATGATTTCGGCCACGAGTTGAAATCTGAGATAAGAAATTACGGGGAAGTGCCCGAAAAGGGTTCGAGTTTTACTGGCGACCTGCAGCGAACCTGGATGAATTTAAAAACCAATCTTTCATCCAATAAAGAGGAAGCATTGCTTGAAGAATCTGCAAGAGGGGAGAAAGCTGCGGTTGAAGAATATAACGATGTGCTGGAAGACAGGAATCTGCCACCCACCACAGAAACTATTTTAAGAAAACAAAAGGATGCGATCACCGCAGATCTCAATAAAGTGAGATCATTGGAACAGTCGTTTTCCGATAAATAATATAAAGATTTGAATTAGCCGAAAAATCTTCGGGGTTGTGCGTGAACCGCAGAACCCCGGAGGTTTTTAATTTTATCACCAATTTTAGTTAATAATTCTTGTGGAAGAGTCCTTTTTCAGCTGCTAAATTTTGTTATTTTTAAGCCCAAAGATAACACCAACATTTCCCGTTACCCGTCCCTGATAATCAACCGGAAATAAATATATCCCGCTTAAAAATGTACCTGATCTTCGATACTGAAACCACCGGCTTACCCAAAAGATGGGACGCACCATTATCTGATGTTGATAACTGGCCGCGCTGTATTCAGATTGCTTGGCAGTTGCATGATGAAATGGGGAATCTGGTTGAAAATCAGGATTACCTCATTAAACCCGAAGGTTTCAATATCCCCTTTGATGCAGAAAAAG
>DATISX010000216.1:0-6274 GCA_035468275.1 Salegentibacter sp. | reverse complement strand
CCGCATAAAGATCTTCATCTGATCTGTAATTTTCTCTTTCCAGGGATATTTAGTACCACTGTAGCGACAATACCGGATAAACAAATTCTCCTGAAAATCCATCACCCAGGTCACCACCGATAGCTCTATAATCTCCGCCTTGGGTCCCTGCCTGGACCCGTTAAAAAAATAACCAAAAGTGAATTCCATCATATCGTCGCTTATCTCTTCAGCATCCAAATAATCATATCTGGCAATCTCTCTTAAAGGTGGTAATTCAATCATCATAATTTGGTGAAAAATGGGGGAAATCCCCCATAAAGGAAAATTGTCATTTCTACTTTCTTTGCGAAACCCAAGTACCCGCCCATTTCATCGTTATCCCCAAAACACGGAAATGGGCATTTTATTTCAAAAAATATAAAGGACCCGGTTATCTAAAACTCCAGGACTAAGGTGCCATGAGTGGAAATTAATGCGTTCTTATTTAACTTCGTCACAGGTTGTATCCTTTGAGCGTCAGATGAATTTTCAAAAAAGATCACCTTGGGTGTTCCCTGCTTCCGCATGTAGTTACTCAGAATCTTGTGAGTATGATAGGTTGCTGTCTGCCGCTTTAAAAAAGGTTCATAATCTTCCGGTCGACTCACCTGGGTTTCAGTATCAATAAATCCGAAACCCTGATAATTGCCTTCTTTTACCAGGACAAAAGCCTCTTCTTCAAAGTGCCTGCCCTTTTCCCTGATAACAAAGGTCGAGGATTCCTCTGTTATAGAAGCGATGGCTGCCGCTACTTTCCCGTTGTAAGTTTCCACTGCCTCCTTCCCGGAACAAATTCCTTCACAGCTAAGGATGCTATAATGGGAGCACTCTTCCACGTTGCTTTGCAAACTACAGTATTTGGGGCAAAGTTTAAATTCCCGGCAAAGGAACTCCAGCTTTTCCTGCGCTAAAGCGCGGCTGTAAAAGATCCCTATAGATTCCCTGCGCTTGTTGGTCTTTTCCAGGGCCAGCTGCAGAACACCCCGCTGATTAGTATAACTCACGATCTGGTAAACCGGCCCCGGCCGTTTCTGTGCTCTGTTGAATTTAGGATAATACTTTCTGATGCATTCAGCTTCCAGAAGCAGGGCAACAAGTTCGCTGCCGGTAACTTCATGATCGATATAGTAGGTTTCCTGGCCCAAATGATATTCCTTGCTCATGCGATCATAGAAATGCGAGACAACACGTTTTTTGATATCCCTGGCTTTCCCGGCATAGATCACCTTATGTTGCCTGTCCTTGAACAAATAAATTCCTGAACTTTCAGGTAGATTATTAATCTGCTCGGAATCAATATGTGGCGGTAAGGTAGCCTGTCGGGATCTGGCATGCAGAAAAGAATTAATTACGCTGAAATCCTCATCCAATGACAACAAGCGCTGAAACAGGATCACTGTAGCATCGGTATCTCCTTCGGCCCTGTGGCGGTTGGAGATAGGTATATTTATGGAGTCACACAATTTGCCCAGGCTGTAGGAGAATAATCCGGGAATAAGTTTTCGTGAAAGGCGGACAGTGCAAAGCTTTTTTCGGGTATACTCAAAGCCTAAATCTTTGAATTCATTACGCAGCACATTATAATCGAAATTTACGTTGTGTGCTACAAAAATCGCGTCGCGGGTGAACTCTTCCACCTTTTTAGCAAGCTCAAAGAACTTCGGGGCATCGGCGACCAGATCATTATCGATACCGGTTAGTGCAGTGATATGTCTGGGAATCTCTTTATCAGGATTAACGAGGCTGGTAAATTTGTCTATGACTTTAGAGCCACGCAGTAACACAATACAGATCTCGGTAAGACGATTTCCGTTAATTCCTCCTCCCGTGGTTTCAACATCTATGACTGCAAATAACTGGTCTTCCATGACGGTAAAAGTAGGAAAAAATCCATAGGGATGGAAAGAGTCCTATTATTTTATAAGTGGATTAATAAACTTTCATCTTCCAGGCTGCTAAAGGACTACTGCATAGATTCAGCAGGAAAACTGTAAATCGAAAACTAAGTGAGGTTCGGCGGGGATGGGCAATTTTAAACGGTTGGAATTAATGCCGTCTAAAATCCTAAATATTTAGCGTCTAAAAACACAAAACCCCTTGAAAATCAAGGGGTTTTGCTTTTTTGGTGTTCTCAAAAAGTGATTGCGCCAGGATTCGAACCTGGGACCGCCTGCTTAGAAGGCAGGTGCTCTATCCAACTGAGCTACGCAACCATTGTTTTTGCGGTTGCAAATATAAACCTCTTTGTAAATAAAACAATAGTTTTTATTTAAAATTCTGCATTTAGTTCTTAAGTGAGTTATGCTGAAAGGATTAGAATTTAAAGGTTTTCTCCTATTTTCTGTCATCATTAATATTGAGTATATTTACGCTGTATTTAACCCACCAAAGTATACAAGCATGTTAGATTATCCGTTAAAGTTCAAACCTATATTGAAAGAAAAAATATGGGGTGGCAATAAGCTCCAAACACTTTTAAATAAAGATAGCAGCCTGGAGAATCTGGGGGAGAGCTGGGAAATTTCCGGAGTTAAAGAGGATGTTTCGCTGGTAGCTAACGGATCTTTGAAAGGAAAATCCTTAACTGAATTGCTGGAAAAATACGGCGGAAAGCTTGTAGGAGACCACATTTACGAACGATTTAGCAATGAATTCCCGCTTCTTATAAAGTATATTGATGCCAAAACCGCACTTTCGGTCCAGTTGCATCCTAATGATGAACTTGCTCAGCAGCGCCATAATTCTTTCGGAAAAACAGAGATGTGGTATATTATGCAGGCCGACGAGGATGCCAATATCAATATTGGTTTTAAAGAAAGCATTTCTAAGGAAGATTACATAAAACACCTTGAGGAAGGTACAATTACCGAAGTGCTGAATTTCATAAATGTTAAGAAAGGCGATAGTTTCTTCATAAATACCGGAAAAGTACACGCAATAGGGGCAGGGGTTTTACTGGCGGAAATTCAACAAACTTCAGATATCACCTACCGTATTTATGACTGGGACAGAGTAGATGATCAGGGAAAAGGAAGAGAGCTTCACACCGCGCTGGCCATAGACGCTATAGATTTTGAAAAACGGGATGATTACAAACGCATTTACGAGACTAAGAGAAATCATTCGTCTGAAATTGCTAGTTGTAAATATTTCACTACAAATTTTCTTCCTGTTGCCGGAAAGGTAAGTAAGGATTACAGCGCTTTAGATTCCTTTGTGATCTATATGTGCGTAAGTGGTAAGGCTGAAATTTCGACCAACGGGCATAGCGAAAAACTTAACCAGGGGGAAAGCCTGCTTATTCCGGCTAAAAACAATAAAGTGATCATCCATGCTGAAGACTGCGAACTATTGGAGGTTTTTATCAGTTAGATTTTTCCAATATTTATTCTGGTAGAAGAAGCTGTTAAAATGATTTTGAACGTCATCCTGTCCCGATTAAATTCGGGATTGCTTCAGGGTAACTCAAGTAACTAATACTTAGCAATATGAGATTCTGAATTATTACAGAAAGCTTTCCAATTAGAATGACGTTTTTAGGTCTTGCTTTTATCTACATTTTCTTAAAACCCCAGAATCCTGTCGATCTGCTTCAATTCCCCGGCACTGAATTCAAGATTATTTAAAGCATTTATATTATCCTCTAACTGGGAAACCTTGCTCACGCCAACAAGAACCGAAGTTACTCTTGTATCTTTCAGTAACCAGGCTACGGCCATTTGAGCCAGGCTTTGATCGCGCTTTTCAGCCAGTTTGTTTAATTCCTGTATCTGCGCTACTACTTTGGGGGTGATCTGAGATTTATCCAGATAGGTTCCTTCAGTTGCCGCACGGCTGTCTTCCGGAATGCCATCCAGGTATTTTGAAGTTAATATTCCCTGTTCCAGCGGTGAAAAAACAATACTTCCAATGCCTTCCTGCTCGAGAGTGTTCATCAGGCCATTTTCGACCCAGCGGTCCATCATATTGTAACGGGGCTGGTGGATTAGAAATGGAGTGCCCTGTGCTTTAAGGATTTCAGAAGCCCTCGTGGTATCTTTGGCCGAGTACTGAGAAATTCCTACATACAAAGCCTTTCCCTGTCTTACAATCTGGTCTAAGGCGCCCATGGTTTCCTCCAGCGGAGTATCGGGATCGGGGCGGTGATGGTAAAAAATATCAACATAATCCAATCCCATTCTTTTTAGTGACTGATCGAGACTGGCGATTAGATATTTTCTTGAACCGAAATTACCATAAGGTCCCGGCCACATATCCCAACCGGCTTTAGTGGAAATAATAAGCTCATCGCGGTATTGTTTAAAATCTTCAGCGAATATTCTCCCAAAATTCTTTTCAGCCGAGCCATAAGGTGGGCCGTAATTATTGGCGAGGTCAAAGTGGGTGATGCCGTTATCAAAAGCTGCTCTTAATATGCTTCTGGCATTCTCCTGGTCGGCTTTGTCCCCGAAATTATGCCATAGCCCGAGAGAAAGCAGTGGTAACATAATCCCACTTTTTCCGCAGCGACGGTATTGCATTTTTTCGTATCGGTTTTTGTTGGCAGTATATGTATTCATTTATTTTAAATTACGGATTATTGATCATAAGATCGTATATCATTTTTGAAATTCCTGCGAGCATTTCGGTACCAGCTTCCATATCTTCCATATTCTTTGAAAGTAACACTAACACATAACTTCCACCGTCTGGTAATTCCACAAGGGCAGAATCATGATGTACTCCGGTGATCCATCCTGTTTTATTAGCTATTTTTAAATCCTTCGGAAGCAAGGCAGGAATAAGATCAGTATGTAGCTGAAGTCTTAGGATTTCCAGCATTTCTTTATCGGCCTCTGGACTAACCGCTTTGCCATTAGCCAGGGCTTCAAAAATCAACATAAGATCATAAGCAGTGGTGGAGTTATTCATGCCTGCATCATAAGCCTTCATATCTTCCACGCCTCGAAGCACATTAATATTTTTGGCCCCGAGCTCGCGCATGCTTTTATTTACATTTTCGGCATCAACGAGTTCGATAATGATATTTGTTGCCAGGTTGCTGCTTTGGCTTATCATATCGATCACAAGGTCTTTTATGCTACGTTTTTTTCCTAGCTGACTGTATAAATGCTCTCCGCTGTCACGGTTAAGGTCCAGGCTGAAGCTACTGCCGTCATATATACTTTTAAATTCATTCTTTACAGTGAGGGAATCATCAAGGGAAAACTTTCCTGCTTCAGCCTGTTTAAAAACCTCTATCATAACCGGGGTTTTCATAGTGCTGGCAGCATGAAAATCCTCATGTTCATCAATGAGAATTGTTCTTTTTTCTTCGGAAAGATCTTTAAAGGCAAGTGCATAATCACCTTGATTTTTAGCGAAAATCGAATCGATCTTTTGTTGGAGAATTTGTGTTTTTTGCTGCGGAAAAACAGCTGCAGAAAACATCAGAAAAAACAGAATAAAAGTATACTTCATACGAATACAGATTAGAAAGTTGAAGTTAGAAAAATTTCCGCAGAATTTTTTCCTGAAAACTAGATCGTTGCCAGGGCAATCTCTACCATACGGCTAAAACTACGCTCCCGATCTTCAGCCGGCAGGTGTTCTCCGGTAACCAGGGAATCTGAAATTGTTAAAACCGAAAGCGCCTGTACTTTATGTTTGGCAGCTACAGTGTAAAGCCCGGCGGTTTCCATCTCTACGCACAAAACTCCGTATTTGGCCCATTTTTCATAATCCAGGGGATCGTCTTCGTAAAATACATCAGAAGATAATACATTTCCGGCACGAAACTTAATTTGATTTTCTTCAGCATATTTCACAGCTTTCATAAAAAGCTCAAAATCTGCGGTAGGAGCATAGTCGGCATGCGGGAATTTCGCGCGGTTAAATCCCGAATTGGAAGAAGCGGCCATGGCGATCACCACTTCATTTACTTTCAGATTCTTTTGATAAGAACCGGCCGAGCCAACCCTGATGAGTTTTTTAGCCCCATATTCGGTGATAAGTTCATTGCAATAGATCAAGGCCGACGGGATTCCCATTCCGGAAGCCTGCACCGATATTTTTTTGCCTTTATAGGTTCCGGTATAGCCATACATTCCTCTTACTGAATTATAAAGAAATGAATTTTCGAGAAAAGTCTCAGCGATCCATTTCGCCCGTAGCGGGTCTCCCGGCATTAAAACAGTTTCTGCAATTTCTCCTTTTTTAGCTTGTATATGTACACTCATTTGTTTCGGTTTTTTAACTAATTAAGGCAATTCCG
>DATISX010000215.1:0-4627 GCA_035468275.1 Salegentibacter sp. | reverse complement strand
CCCAACGAAGAACTCGGTGTTGGTAATTCCGTTGCGTTCGGCGTTCGCTTTTGCATCTTCAATAGCTTCAGGAACTGCTTCAACTCCAATTACCTTTTTGGCATTTTTCGCTACGAACTGGGCGATGGTTCCCGTCCCGGTGTATAAATCGTAAACCAGTTCATCTCCGCTTAGATTGGCAAAGTTGCGGGTGACCTTGTAAAGCTCGTAAGCCTGTTCTGAGTTGGTCTGGTAAAAAGATTTGGCGTTTATTTTGAATTTGAGACCTTCCATCTCTTCAAAAATATGGTCGCGACCTTTATAGCATATAACTTCCTGGTCGTAAATGGTGTCATTGCCTTTTCCGTTTATCACATACTGAAGCGAGGTGATTTGCGGAAACCTTTCAGTAAGAGCATCCAAAAGCAATTGGCGCTTAAGCTTATCTTCCTTGAAAAACTGAACTAACACCATAATTTCCCCCGTAGAAGTGGTGCGTATCATCAGGGTTCGCAAAAGGCCACTCTGCTCACGGGTGTTGAAGAATTGAAGTCCGTTTTCGGTAGCGAATTCCTTTACGAAATTCCGAATCGCATTGCTGGGATCTTCCTGTAAATGACACTTTTCAATATCCAGGATCTTGTCCCACATCCCTGGAATATGAAAGCCTAAGGCATTCTTATCCTGGATGTCCTTTCCGCTCTGGATCTCGTCTATGGTAAGCCAACGGCTGTCACTAAATGAAAATTCCATTTTATTCCGGTAGAAATATATTTCTTTGCTTCCCAAAATAGGAGTTACTTCCGGTAACTCGATTTTTCCTATGCGCTGCAGGTTATTCAACACCTCGTTCTGCTTATATTCCAGCTGGTATTTATATTCCATATTCTGCCACTTGCAGCCCCCGCAAACGCCAAAATGCCTGCATATCGGTTCGGTGCGCTTATCAGATAAAGTATGGAAATTAACCGCGGTGCCCTGGTAGAAGGCGCGGCGCTTTTTGGTGGTTTGCACATCGGCGACATCGCCCGGAACAGCATTGTCTATAAAGATCACTTTTCCGTCCGGGGCCTTGGCGATACTTTTGCCTTTCGCACCGGCATCTATAACTTCAACAGCTTCAAAGAGCTGATTTTTATTCCTTCTTGCCATAGCGCAAAAATAGGATAAATGCTAAGATTTATTAGCCCGGCCCTTGAAAAATTCAGGAAACATTTAGTAATTTGCAGCAATTCAAATTTTGGATGATTTCTCTCCAAATCTGAAGGCTTTTAGCTTAAAGAAGGAATTGCAAAAAAGTAATATAAAATTATTGAAAATGCCATTAACCAAAATTTCAACTTCAGAAGAAGCGATTAAATTAGAAGACCAGTACGGAGCACACAATTATCACCCGCTACCTGTGGTTTTAAGCCGTGGCGAAGGCGTACATGTGTGGGATGTTGAAGGAAAGAAATACTACGATTTTCTCTCGGCTTACTCTGCGGTAAACCAGGGGCATTGTCACCCAAAGATTGTAGAGGCGCTTTGCAATCAGGCAGCTAAACTTACATTGACTTCCCGGGCGTTTCACAATGATGTGTTGGGACCTTACGAGAAGTTTGCTTCAGAATATTTTAATTTCGACAAGCTTCTACCAATGAATACAGGTGCAGAAGCGGTTGAAACCGCTATCAAGATCGCCAGGAAATGGGCTTATGAGAAAAAAGGTGTAGAGGAAACCCAGGCCCAGATCGTGGTTTGCGAGAATAATTTCCACGGAAGAACAACTACGATCATCTCTTTTTCAAATGATGAAGGAGCCAGAAAAAACTTTGGACCTTATACTCCCGGATTCCTGAAGATTCCTTACGATAACCTGGAAGCCCTGGAAGAAACTCTAAAAAGCAATAAAAATATCGCCGGATTTATGGTTGAACCTATTCAGGGTGAGGCCGGAGTTTTTGTGCCTTCTGAAGGTTATTTAAAACGTGCTAAGGAAATCTGTGAAAAATATAACGTACTCTTCATCGCCGATGAGGTGCAAACAGGGATTGCCCGTACCGGAAGATTGCTGGCAGTAGATCATGAGGAAGTAAAACCCGATATTCTTATCCTCGGAAAAGCCATATCTGGAGGAGTATATCCTGTTTCTGCAGTTTTGGCTGACGATACAGTGATGGAGGTTATTAAACCCGGACAACACGGTTCTACCTTTGGTGGAAACCCATTGGCCGGCGCAGTAGCGACTGCAGCCCTTGAAGTGATAAAGGACGAAAATCTGGCAGAAAATGCCGAGAAAATGGGCGGACTCTTCCGAAGGTTGCTGAATGACTACATCAAGGATTCAAAAATTGTGGACTTAGTACGCGGGAAAGGTTTGTTAAACGCGATTGTTATTAACGATTCTCCTGAAGGAGATACCGCCTGGAATATTTGTATGGCCCTAAAGGAAAACGGACTCCTGGCAAAACCAACTCACGGCAATATCATTCGTTTCGCACCACCCTTGGTAATGAATGAAGAACAACTAAGAGATTGTGTTGATATTATTACTACAACTCTTAAGGAATTCGAGAAATAGAAGAAAGTTTCTCAAGTAATTAAGTTTAGAGGCTGTCTGGAAAAGGCAGCCTCTTTTTTTCCAGTAAAATTCTTCCATATTTTTTTGGTTCTGTTAAAAATTTAATTGGTTACTGTAGATTTTTAAATCATTTTCAATAAAGTTTTCAGAGATCTTGATCGATCTTTAAAATGATCTTCATCAATTGTCCCGGAGATCTTGATCTCTCTGAACATTGATCTTCATCTCTTTGAAGATAGATCTTGATCTTTTTCAAAGCTTTGGTATTCATTCTGGGAAAACTTGGGTTTCCCACTGCATTAGATACGGGATCAAGTGCGTCTAGAGGGTTCTCCTTGCGTCCTTTGTCATCCTGTCCCAATGCAGCATGAGATTGATTCAGGATCTTATGGGAAGGAGCTTTCAATATAAAAGTTTCCATATATTGAAACTTGTTTCTTATCTTTGATTAATAAAAAATTAAAGATCAGGTTAATGCATAGGAAGTTTGATGTTTTATTTCTTAAGGAAGCAATAGACTTTTTAGATGGTCTAGACCCAAGGGTAAGAAATAGATATATTATAACCTGGATAAAGCAAGCTTTGTTAGTGACCCCAAATCATTTAAAAAGTTAAAGGAGGAAATTTGGGAATTCAGGATAAAATATAGTGGAATTCAATATCGTCTTTTCGCATTTTGGGATAAACGGAAAAAATCAAAAAGTTTGGTAATTGCAACCCATGGCATCATTAAAAAAATGGATAAAATTCCAAAATCCCATATTGAAAAAGCGAAACAAATCAGGCTTGAATATTTTAAAGAATAAAACAATGAAAAATAAAGAAAAGACAATGATGACCCTTGACCAAATGAAAGATCGTCATATTGGGATAGTTGGTACTGAAGATCGGGATAAATACGAATTTGATTTAAAGGTTGATGTTTTAGGGGAAATGATAAAAGCAATTCGTAAGGAAAGACAGCTAACTCAGGAGCAACTGGGAGAATTAATTGGCGTTCAAAAATCCCAGATTTCAAAACTGGAGAGGAATGTTAGAAATGTAACCGTCGAAACGATTTTAAAAGTTTTTAGGGCTTTAAATGCAAATATTAAATTTAGCGTGGAAATAGAAGATGATATTAAAGTAGCATAATTATTCTCCTACCTATACCTCATAGGATGGTTCTAATTTCTCATGAAAGTGAGCAGGATGAGATGCCGGATCAAGCCCGGCATGACGAAATCACCCTTTTGTATAATCCAACTCTAATTTCTTGAAATCCGGCGTCATCCTGTCCCGATGCATATCGGGCTTGATTCAGGATTTCATCGGAGACTAACATGAGAGCTACAAAATCCCTTACTTCATCCTGTTGAAAAGAGGCGAAATGATCACTTTTAATGCATTTTGTAACATTATGACCCTCTACTTTTTCATTCAACCCTTGATTTTACTGGGGTTCCCGCATAGATATCCTATGGATACCCTATAGATACCTTATGGAAAACCTATGAAAAAGTTATATGGACTCCGATGATTTACTGCTCTATTGATCTAAAAATTTCTTCCATAGCTTGCTGATATCCTTCAATTCCACCGTAAACGAATAACATTACGACTGAGGCTATAAGGTTGAGTCCGCTTAGTACCAGTCCTATAATTGCCAGGATCCTTCCGGTTTTTACATTTTCAAAACCGGTGTAGAGTTCAGGATTGGCATTGTAGATCTCGGTGGCGCGATTGGCCATTACCAGGGCGATTATTCCGAAGATGACTCCTAAAACTCCATAACAGCAACAACCTATGATAGACAGGATTCCGAAAATTAAAATGAGCGTGGAATTGGGTAATTGTGTACGTTCCATAAAAAAGTATTAATTGGTTAGTTGAATGATTTCATACATTTTGTAGCCATAATTTACTGCCATTACGGTTCCGGCAAAAATGATCAGACCTATTTTTACCTGAAAATCTCTCTTGAATTTAAAAAAGAGGTTGAAGATCAAAAAAGCCAGCAACAACAAAATAGGATAGATCGCCGGATACATGAAAAAAGCTTCGGTAAATCTCCCCTGAAAAAAGAGTATCACCGCACGTTGACCT
>DATISX010000214.1:0-2344 GCA_035468275.1 Salegentibacter sp. | reverse complement strand
AACAGGGGTGACGTGGTAGCGATTTCGAATTCTCTTATTGATGAACATCTTATCAGGACCACGGAAACCGTTGAAATCACACCGCTTCCGTTAGAGATTTCAGAATTTAAAGCAGAACACCTTAATTTATATATTCAGCTGGAAAGCGTACAGTTTAACCGGCAATTAATCGGGGAGGATTTACGCTTTACTTTTGCAGGAGAACAAATTGACGAATATGACGGGGAGCGGCAGCTGGAGAGCTGTCATACCGGAGCGACTACGGTTTTGACGAGTAGCACTTTCTCCGGTTTCAAATCGCTTTTACTTCCGCAGCAATCAGGAAGTATTGAAGGCGTGCTCTCCCGAAATTTTTACGATGATTATTTTGTAGTAGCGATAAATACTCCCGAAGCTATTGCTTTTAATGAGGAGCGCTGTGATCCTGAGTTTTTTTTCTGTGGGGATTCAGCCACACCAGGTCCTGAAGTTGTTTTTGAAGAAAACTTCACCAACATTACCAGTAAGGAAAAACTGGAAACGGAAGGCTGGACCAACCTGAATGTAAACGGCGGGGATGAAGTTTTTAAACCCGGTGTTTTCGAAGGGGATCGTTACATAAGGATTTCTGCTTTTAACACAGAAGAAAGTCCGTTGGAAGCCTGGTTGGTGAGCTCTGCAATAAATTTGGATGATTCCACTTCAGAAGTGCTTTCCTTTGAAATCATGGCTTCCTACGATAACGCTACTATCCTGGAAGTGATGATTACCGATGATTATTCGGGGAATCCTTTGACAACAGACTGGTTGCTTCTGGACGCTAAAATCCCCGTGGGACCAACTAATCAGTATGGAAATAATTTTCAGAAAACGGAGTTGGATATCTCCTGCCTGGAGGGTTCGATAAATCTGGCATTCAGATATTTGGGTTCGGCCCCTGATAAAACAACAACTTACGATATTGATAATATTCGAGTTACAGGACATTGATTTTTTACGTAAATTGAAATTTTATTATTTTAAATTCAGCGTATCTATGAACTAACACTACTAACCAATGAAACTTTATTTTTCCCTATGTTTTTTATTTCTCAGCATGGGTATTTGTGCCCAACAATCACAAGACCTGGAAGGAATCTGGAGATGGACCTCTCCGGATGGAGAAGATAACCTTGAGCTCATTCTGGAGTATATTGATGGTAGCAAAATAAGAGGTAAACACTGTTCTGTATTTCATAATGGCGAAAAGATGGATTGCCAGAGGAGGGAGAGTGATTACAGTATAAGTCTTATTAAAATTGCCAGGAACATTTACGACGGCACTATAGAGAGTAGATATAGCGCAACTTCGGGAAGAATAAGGGTGCAGTATGACCCCAGGGATGTTAGTATTAGTTTTACCCTTAAATCCTATCCTCCGGGAGAATTCTATCTGCCGGACAGAGCAATTTTATATAGGTAATCAAAAAGTATTTCTGAAAAGACCAATAAAGCCATCCTGACTTCGATTCAGCGTTTTATAAGTTCGGTGAATTTAGCAGAAGGAGATTCTTAATTAACCAAGAAAGCCTTTGGGACAGAATAGCGTTAATAACATTTTTATACGCCCCTGATTTTATCTTACTCTTTCTTTTTATAGGCTTCTTCGTAAGGAGACCAGATCTCGTAAATGGGATCTCCTTTAGAACTTGTGCCTTTATGGTGCCATTGGCCGTCTTTAACTTCATATTCGAATTCCAGGCTGGTACCTACACGACTATCATCGCGGGAGAAAAATTCGATATTCTCGGTATATTTTCCATTTTCTGCGGAATAAGTGCCTCCACCTGTACCACTGAATTCTTTTGTAGCCGAATTAAAAGCGATCCACTGAAAGCGTCCCCCGCTTAATATTTTAACGGTGCGGCGGTCTCCCGGAGTCATAGTGTTCATTTCACCATTTCTTTCTCGGCCTGTGATTACCCAATTTCTGGTAAGATCATCAATTTTATCTGAAATGCGTTCCCAGATTTTAGTGTGTACGCCATCGGAAACCTCAAACCTGTCTTCGCCCTCCCATGATATATTAAAATCCTTAGTTAGTCCAATCGCATCAGGATCGGCGGTGTCAAAGTCTCTTTTTTCGCTGAGCGTTTCATCGTCGTTAAGAATAAATTCACCTCCTGCGGCGCTCATAAAACTATTATCCGGAAGGGATTTGACTCCATGAGCAAAGTATCCATCCTGGTAGATTCTGATCACTTCCCTGTTGGTCACATCTTCCCCGTCCATATGAACCAGTTGCCAGGACCCTTCAATGTCTTGGGCCGAAAGGAATCCAAAACAAAGTAAGAGCGGTAAAAAAAGAAATTTTTTCATTATGTCT
>DATISX010000213.1:0-5950 GCA_035468275.1 Salegentibacter sp. | reverse complement strand
CCTAAAGTTAACCTAAATCCCTGTAACGCAGGTTACACTGACCGGGAAATGTGAGTGTAACTGATATTGATCAGGTTTTATTTAAGAGAAGCTGTGATGAAGTGACGGAGTGATATTGTGATCCCTGATAGTGTTAATTGGTGAATTCGTTAATTCGTTAATTCGGGATTGGTAAATTTGGGATTAGAATTCGGTGTCTTTATTTAAGATTCAAGGTTTAATGTTTAAACGTTCAAAGTTCCGGCTTTTATGCTGTTACCTTTTTCCTATCCTCCTTTCAAGCACTGATCGCAAAGATTGTCGCAAAGGGCGCAAAATCGTTGAACAGTGAACTCTTAAACTTGTGAAGTTGGAACGAGTTGGTTAATTCGTGATTCGTTAGTTCGTTGATTTTAAGTTCGTTGAATCCTGAAACCTGAAACCTGAGACAAAATTAACCCACAACAGAGAACTCACAACAGACAACCGAAAAAACGAACCTACGCCAATTCGGCCCAAACGATATAAATACCCATGATCAGTACGAACCAACCAAAAGCCTTTTTAAGTTTCTTTCCGTCTATGAATTGGTTCAAATAAATGCCAACAAAAATACCCGCTATAGAAAGCCCTGTGAAGATAAGTAGGAATGGCCAGTCTATCTCCTGGTTTTGCACATCACCTATAAATCCAATAAGCGATTTAACCGCAATGATTAATAGGGAAGTGGCAACCGCTTTTTTCATCGGCAGCTTCGCCAGCAATACAAGTGCAGGAATGATAAGAAAACCACCTCCGGCTCCAACAATCCCGGTAATTACTCCTACCACTACCCCTTCAACTATGATAAGGGGATAATTATAAATAATCTCGGTAGCTTCAGGTTTTAAGGATTTCTTCTCCCGAATCATCGAGATAGAGGCCAGAATCATAATGATCGCGAAAAAAAGCATGATCCCAATATTCTTTGTGATCTCGAAATCGGCGACATTGAATAAGTGCTGGGGAATTGCCGGCACAATGTACATTCGGGTGATATAAACCGCTATAAATGCAGGTATAGCAAAAACAGTTGCTGTTCTCAGGTCTACCAATCCACTCTTCATATTCTTCAAGGCTCCCACCAAAGAGGAAGTTCCCACAACAAAAAGTGAATATGCGGTGGCGGTAACAGGGTTAATCGCCATCAGGTACACCAGCACCGGGACGGTTAAGATAGAACCACCACCTCCAATTAGTCCCAAAACAACTCCAATGGCCAACGCTCCAACGTAACCAAGAATCTCAAATACTTCCATAAGTTTAGTTTTTACCGCTGCAAAAGTAATTTCTTGAGACCCCCCTTACAGTAACAAGGGTTACACAAGAAAAAATTAGTAAAGCCTTTGGGGAAAACTTATGAAAAGATAATACTTTTTCCGCTAAAATTTATAGGTGAAGTACCTCAATGCTATTACGTTGGAGTTTTATTTTACCTTCCAGTTCCAGCTTTTTAAGCAGACGGGAAATAACTACCCTTGAGGTATGGAGGTCATAGGCTATTTGCTGGTGAGTATTGTTAACAATCTCATGCTGATTGATCTTGGCCTTATCCTGGAGATATTTCATAAGCCGTTCATCCATATTCATAAATGCTATGGTATCTATGGTATCCAGCATTTCAGTAAGACGGGCATGATAGCTTTCGAAGACGTAATTGCGCCAGCTTTTATACTTTGAAGTCCACTCTTCCATCTTTTCGATAGGGATCAAAATAAGCATGGTATCGCGTTCGGCCACCGCACGGATCTCGCTACGTGTTTGTCCCATGCAGCAGGAAAGAGTCATCGCACAGGTATCTCCACGCTCCAGGAAGTACAAGAGTAGCTCGTCCCCATCCTTATCATCGCGCATTATCTTAATGGCTCCCTCCAAAAGCAACGGCATCATCTTCACATAATCTCCTATCTCGATGATCTTCTCCCCCGCTTCCACGTGTTTGAGCATCCCAACTTCCGATATTTCTTTAATTAAGGCCTTTTCAAAAATAAAATGATAAGCCTCTTCTAATTTTGCAAGCATCAAATATTATTTAGAGGCCTAAATTAGGAGTTTTTTATGGGTTATGGAATTTTTTCTCTCTGGTTCTTTTATCGACTGGTATTACTTTACCCAAGGTTTAAACTCCGATGGTGCAAATTGGCTGCTGTAGAACGAATCACCGAAGTTTTATGCACCAACTAAGAGCATGAAATTGCAAATTAATGCAGAAATAGAGGGTGAGCTAAACCGATCATTGAATGAACCAAACATAAAATGAAATTAACACTTGTACAACTTAAAAAGAAGTTAAAAATCAGTATCTTAGAGAGTATAAAACCATAACTATTACTGCTGTGAAAAGATTTGTTGTAAATATATTGTTCGTGCTGGCATTCTTGTTTCCCGGTTCCCAGGAAATTCAGGCCACCGCAATTTTCCAGGACCTGCAACAGGATCAGGAGTTTACCGAATACAAGGGTCGGGTGCTTAGCAGCGACCGGGAAAGACCTGTGGGCTCTGCCCAACTTACTGTACTCAATACCAATATCGCAACCGTTACCAACGCCGATGGGCAGTTTTCCCTAAAGGTTCCTTCCAATCTAAGCGAAGCCGTGGTGCGGGTAAGTTACCTTGGTTTTGAAAGCAAGAATGTAGCCTTGGAATATTTCAGCGAAGAAGACACCGAGATCTTCCTGGACCCATCGGTAGAAGAACTTAGCGAAATCAATATCTTCCAGGCAAAAGATGCAGGGGAACTTGTTAGAAGTATGCTATCCAAACGAGGTGATAACTACCTGGATCAGAGTACCAATATGACGGCCTTTTATCGGGAGAGTATCCGCAAAGGAGGAAAGAATGTTTCCTTAAGCGAGGCGGTAATCAATATTCATAAAAAGCCTTATACCTCTTCCGGAAAGGAAGATA
This sequence comes from Salegentibacter sp., assembly GCA_035468275.1. Taxonomy (GTDB): domain Bacteria; phylum Bacteroidota; class Bacteroidia; order Flavobacteriales; family Flavobacteriaceae; genus Salegentibacter. The sequence goes on along the minus strand of DATISX010000213.1, from coordinate 3,025 downwards.
TAGAGTTGATAAGAGCCCGCAAGACTGCCGATTATGATAAACTTGACACCCTTGCCCTTAAATTACGCGGAGGACCATACAATGCGCTCTATGTTGACGTGATGAAGTACCCCGAATATGTTTTCTATATAGATGATATCAGCGATTACAATTTTAGCTTTGATGAGCCTACCCAGATTGACGGTCGGTATCTCTATGTAGTTAATTTTGAAGCAAAGGAAAAAAGTGCTCCCTGGTACTTCGGAAAGCTATACATAGACGCCCAAACCCAGACTCTGGTGAGGGCAGCTCTGAATTTAAATGTAGATAATCGGGCCGTTGCCTCCAGGCTTTTTGTTAGTAAAAAACCCGGCAGCACGCGAGTGTACCCTATTGAGGTGAAATACCTGGTAGACTATCAGGAGCAGGACGGGAAATGGTTTTACGGTTATGGCAGCGCCGATCTTACCTTCGTGGTAAATTGGAAGCGTAAATTATTCAATTCCCGGTATTATGTCCACAGCGAAATGGCGGTAACCGGATGGAAACCCGATCCCGGAGATGTAAATCCGCGAAGAAGTGACGACTACTTAAAGCCTACCGTAGTGATGACCGATGACGTATCTGGCTTCAGCGACCCTGAATTCTGGGGTAGTAATAACATTATAGAACCCGATAAAGATATTCAGAACGCTATAGATAAGATTCAACAACAACTCAATTAGTATCTTAGTCTTTTATTGAGGGTAGGTAGACGCAGAATTGTTTGAAGTTAGTGTTTTTTCCTATTGCGGTCTTCCGACTGTTTTCAGCCTTAAACAAAAAAGTCCCACCAATGGCGGGACTTTAGTTTTTATAACAATTCGGTTTACAAATTCAGCAAGCCTATTATCACAATCTCCAGGCTTACTTCGGTTTTAGCATCAACCGAAAGGTCTAGCAGATCAATATCCACATCACTAGCGGATGCTGCTTCCAGTTCTCCCTGGAATTCCAGTTGCCCGTCGGCATCGGAATCTTCATAAGACGCGAAATGCAACTCATAATCTCCTTCTTCAATAAAATGAAGTTCAAAATCTCCACTACCTTCTGCAACCACGGTACTGTTGACCGCATTAGCGAACCTCAATCCTTCCTCATCAGCAGAGGTTTCAGACTCTCCGTATGTTCCGGCCTCGTAGGCGTAAACTATTACAGCATCTGCGCTGGTAGTACCGAAATCAGAAACATTTCCGTTGATAGCTCCGGTTTCGATGCTGTTTACTGCCCGAATGCTGTTTGATAGTCGGCTGTCTGATGCGAAGCTGTATTCCCCACTCTCATTCGTTACCACAGCCTTTCTAAGGTCAAAGTCCAACACTACTTCATTATCGTTGCTTTCGTGGATCTCAACATTATCACTCAGGCTCAATTCATTAGAATCGCTAACGAGGGCTTTCTTTTCCCCGTTGGTGGTCAGCACATAATTACCCGGCGCTTCTCCCGAAGCATCGGTTTCATTGTCAAGTACCAGGGTGATATTGGAAGTTGTTCCGCTCTCCAGGTCAAGACTTCCCAATAATTCTGTTTGGCCACTATGAAGGCTGCTTACCTCGATAGTGGTCTTTTCAAAACCTTCAACCGCCTGACCGTTGATCATCACTTCGGCCACGGTCACAAATACCCCCTGCACTTCAGCATTATCAACCGGTGAATCGGTTAGATACACCTGCGTTTCATAGGTTTGAGAATCGGGTTCTCCCGTTCCAAGGTCATCTTCATCTTCTGAACATGAGACCATCAGCCCCATTGATAACATCAAAATTCCTGTTTTAAATAAATACTTCAAATTCATAGTTGTTTAATTTTATCGCCTAAGACGACTGATTTAGTTACACTTAATTCAGGTATTTTTAGTTCATACTTGTTTACTTTGCCCTTAAGAACGCATTTGGGATAGTGCTATTATCCTGAAGTTTCACTTTACAAGTAGTTTAACAGGCTTTTAGAAGATATTAAGAGAATTGTGTCTTGGGCGTGCCCATGCGGGTCGGGAAATTCGCGCTACACGGTAGCTGTTCCTATCCCCTCACGCGAACTGTGACAGCTAGGATAGAAGTATAAAAAAGAAGCAGCCGTTATCGACTGCTTCCCCCATTCAACTAAGTAATTAACCTAATTACCAGTTTCCAAACAAGATCTCATTGAAGAAGATTCCTGTCCGTAATTAACCTTATAATATAAACCTGGTATGCTCTGGTAAAAAAATCCAGGCAAGCTTAGGTTTAGAAGGTTCTTGGCATTTATTCACGAATAATAAATCAGCTATACCTAAACAGGGAATACCATTAGTTTAAAACCTTCAAAGTCTCCGGGGGAAGTGCGCAATGGGGCAAAAATGAAAAAAAAGAATCGGTAGATTCTATTTTCATTAAGCAATGATTAATACAGTTTAAACCAAAGTTAAAGATTTTAAGCTAAAAAGTTCGTTTACAATTATTTTTACGGGATTTCCCCTAATAGTCTTAGGTAAAAATTGAGGAATTACAAGACTTGAGGAAAGCAATGAATTATCATTAATTTTAGGGTATTAATAAACTAGTAAGTGATAAGTATAAATCCAAGTTCTCGCTTTGCCTTTGTTTGATTGAAAAACCAAGAAATCAAGTAATATTTACCCCATAAAAAACCCTTAATCAAATACATGATGAAGGGTTTAAAAAAGCCTGCCCGTACCGTTCGGGAGGGGCGGCGATCCTTCGACTGGGCTCAGGACAGGCCGTGCTCTCCCACAAATAGCAGTAGCATTTGCGAAAACGGGCTTAACTTCTCTGTTCGGAATGGGAAGACCTGCCCGTGCCGGTAAAGGCGGGCCCGCCCGAACGTGCCGTTCGGTACGGGCGCGGTGAGCCCTAGAACTTCACTTTATTCCAAAAAAAAGACCCTTACAATTTAATGTAAGGGTCTCTTAAAAGAAAGGCGGCGACATACTCTCCCACAAATAGCAGTACCATCTGCGCTAACGGGCTTAACTTCTCTGTTCGGAATGGGAAGAGGTGAGCCCCGT
>DATISX010000212.1:0-13508 GCA_035468275.1 Salegentibacter sp. | reverse complement strand
TTTCCTCCTTTTTGGTTTTGTTATAAAGGGGTGTGATTTCCAGGTTATTTATCCATTGGGAAGAGAAATCTGCAGGGAATTTTTCCTCCTTTAATTTCTGAAAATAATTAGGAAGTGATTTCCTGGTGAAATCTGAATACTCCAGGTTATGGTTCTGAATTATTCCGAAGAAAATTTCAGCAGAACTATTAATAAGATCTTTAGTTGATTCCTTTTCGGCTTTTATTTTTTTGGAGAACTTCTCAAAGTCGGCGAGACTTTTACCTTTTAATTTTGCCAGAGGCAGCTGATTGTTTTCATTGGTGAGTAATCGGGAAATTTCAAAGAGATCCTTGGTTATATCCCAGCTTTTTTCCTCATCGGTTTTACTTAGGGCATATTCTGTAAGGATTTTTGTGAGCGTTTTATCGGTTCCGGCTTGAGCAATTAAAGCTTCCACGGCTTCGAGCAGAATTTGATCGGTATTTAGTGAAATCTCAAAGTTCACCGATAAACCCAGGTCTTTGGCAAAACTCCGAAGGATTCGCTGAGTAAAACCATCTATTGTCGAGATCTCGAAGGCAGCGTAATTATGAATTATATTCTTTAGAATTCTGGCAGATTTCTGCTGAATTTGTTCCTCCGGCATTCCTGTGGCTTTTCTGACGGCTTCAAAAAGCCCGATAGAAACTTCAGGGACCGGCGATTTCGAGAAATTATGAAGATTGGTTATGATTCTGGTTTTCATTTCTGCCACAGCTTTGTTGGTAAAAGTGATGGCCAGGATATTCTTATAAGCATCGGGACGGGACGAATTCAAAAGTAAAACCAGATATTCTTTTACTAGAGTAAATGTTTTACCGGACCCGGCGGAGGCATTATAAATATTAAAGGAGTGTTTCAAAAATCAGCTTAGTTTGGGTGAGATTTCAGTTTTGGATAGAAAATTAAAGGTAAAATAAATTTGTTTGCCAATATACTTATGCTTTTAAGTATTTTATAACAGAAAATTATTTTTAGTACATCTCTTAATACTTAAATTTGAGAGAATTTAATACTAATCATAAAATTATATAAAAGCTATGGCTTTCGAATTACCGAAACTAAAATATGCATTTGATGCATTAGAACCACATATTGATGCCAGAACCATGGAAATTCACCACGGAAAACATCATGCAGGTTATACAACTAAACTCAACGACGCTATTAAAGGCACCGACCTGGAAGGAAAAACCATTGAAAATATCCTGGAAAACCTGGATATGTCGAATAAAGCTGTTAGAAATAACGGCGGTGGATATTATAACCACAATTTATTCTGGGAAATCATGTCTCCCGATGGTGGTGGAAAACCCGATGGCGAACTTGCTTCGGCAATTGATAATGCGTTTGGATCTTTTGATGCTTTTAAAGATGAATTCGCAAAAGCAGCAGCCGGACAGTTTGGTTCAGGTTGGGCCTGGTTATGTGTTCATCCCGGAGGAAAAGTTGAGATTTGTTCAACTGCAAATCAGGATAACCCGTTAATGCCTGAAAAAGGTTGCGGCGGAGTTCCAATTCTGGGACTTGATGTTTGGGAGCATGCTTATTACTTAAACTATCAGAACCGTCGTCCAGATTATATCAATGCATTTTTCAATGTAATAAATTGGAAAGAAGTTGCAAGCAGATACGCAAAAGAAAAATAGACGTTAATTTTATATAAGCTTAAAGGCCACCGATTCGGTGGCCTTTTTATTTTATGAAGTCTTCAAATCAGTCCAATAAAAAAGGTGGATCGTTTTAAGATCCACCTTTCTTTGCCCCAAATCTACCATGAACTTAACCTACTTATGTTATGGTCTTACGAATATAAGAAGGAAAATTCCAGTTGAAAAATATTTTAGATGAACTACCAAAATATTAGTTCACAGGCTATTAGCTGGAAATCAGTGTAAGAGAGGGATTATTTTTTCCATGAATCTGGAAATTAATCATAAAAAAAGGCGGATTGTTCATCCACCTTTTTTTGCCCCAAATCTACCATGAACTTAACCTACTTATGTTATGGCTTAGCTAATATAGAACAGTATTTTGTTTTCGCAAATGCTTTTAGCCCAACAGCTTAAATATTTGTTGAAAACCTTTGGCTAAAATAAACTTGTAGGAAAATACCTATAATTTTGAAGATTAAAGACAGGATGGGAGTCAATCATAATTTAATTACACAGCATAAAAAAAGGCGGATTATTCATCCACCTTTCTTTGCCCCAAATCTACCATGAACTTAACCTACTTATGTTATGGTCTTACGAATATAAGAAGGAAAATCCCGGCGGAAAAATATTTTAGATAAAGCGCATAAATATTTGATAAACAGCAATATACTAATAAGCTCTGTCCTTATTTCCTTCAAAAAAATTAATGAAAGCCCTGTTAACCACGCGATTACCGCCAAATGTTGGATAATTTCCTGTAAAATACCAATCTCCGAGGTTTTTAGGACAAGCTTTGTGTAAATTAGCAACGCTCTGATAGATAACTTTTATCTTCGCTTTTACCGTTGGTTCACTTATCAGTTCAGCGATTTTATCTGAAATTTGTTCATCGGTGAAAGGCTCATAGATCTCTTTTACGAAGTTTTTTACTTCATGGTCTTCCAGATCTACCTGCTCCTTGCATTTTTCATACACCTCTTCCACGATCTGGTATTTATTATTGTCTTTTAAAAGTTCCAGAGCCGCTCTAAAAGCTACCAAATCTTCCAGTCTCGCCATGTCTATTCCGTAGCAATCGGGATAGCGAATCTGTGGTGCCGAGGATACAATAACAATCTTCTTTGGATTCAACCGATCCAGCATTTTGATAATACTTTTCTTAAGGGTTGTTCCCCTAACGATACTATCGTCAATAATTACGAGACTGTCCTCCGGTTTTACAACTCCGTATGTCACATCGTAAACGTGAGCCACCAAATCATCCCTACTACTGTCTTCAGTAATAAAGGTGCGAAGTTTGGCATCTTTAATAGCTATTTTTTCGGTTCTTAGGCGGTGCGCAAGTATTTCCTGAAGCCGGGCATCGGTTAGAGTTTCCTTTTCAGCGAGAATAGCCTCGTTTTTCTGTTTGTTCAATTCATCCTGGGCAGCCTCTACCATTCCGTAGAAAGAAGTTTCAGCTGTATTTGGAATAAAAGAAAAAACGGTATTTATGGTGTCGTGTTTTATCGATTTCAATACTTCAGGCATAAGAAGGCGCCCCAGCATTTTACGTTCTTTATAGATCTCGGCATCGCTTCCGCGGGAAAAATAAATGCGTTCAAAGGAACAGGCTTTCCGCTCCATAGGCTCGAGTATTTGCTGAATAGACACCGAACCGTCTTTTTTGGTGATTATCGCGTGACCGGGTTCCAGTTCCTTTACTTCATCATATTCTACATTGAAAGCAGTCTGGATTACCGGGCGCTCTGAAGCTACTACCACCACCTCTTCGTCTTTATAATAATAAGCAGGCCTGATTCCTGACGGATCCCGAAGCACAAAAGAATCTCCATGGCCCAGGAGCCCGGCCATTGCGTAACCGCCGTCCCAGTTTTTGGAAGATTTTCTAAGGATCTTAGCAACATTGAGTTTTTCGGCAATCATAGGCGAAGCTTCTACCTTTGAATAACCTTGTTTTTTTAATTTCTTGTACAGTTTTTCAACTTCAGAATCAAGAAAGTGTCCAATCTTTTCCATTACGGTAACAGTATCGGCACGTTCTTTTGGGTGTTGTCCCAAATCTACAAGGTTGTTGAAAAGCTGATTTACATTGGTCATATTGAAGTTACCCGCAACAATGAGATTACGGTGCATCCAGTTATTTTGCCTTAGGAAAGGATGAACATTCTCAATACTGTTCTTTCCAAAAGTTCCATACCGAACGTGTCCAAGGTAGACCTCTCCTATGTATGGAATGTTTTTTTTCTGAAGCGCAACATTATCGGCATATTCCGGGTTCTCTTTAATTTCAAAATTTATCCGGTCGTTTATCTGTTCAAAAATATCCTGAATGGGTTGTGCGGCATTAGATCGTACCCGACTAATGTAGCGATCGCCAGGACTTGTATTTAATTTAATGCTGGCAAAACCGGCACCATCCTGGCCTCGGTTATGCTGCTTTTCCATCAATAAATACATCTTGTTTATACCGTAGAAGGCGGTGCCGTACTTTTCTTTGTAATATTCAAGTGGCTTTAAAAGACGGACCTGGGCAATTCCGCATTCATGTTTTATGGCATCACTCATAATAGTTGTTCCTGTAGTTGTTCCTGGATTATTAATTTCACTTGGTCACAAAAAAAGCCCTGCAATTACAGGGCCGTATATTTTAACCTACTTCAATTTCGAATTGGGTGAGTTTTTTGAACTCTTCCAGTCTCTGCTGAACTTCATCGGGAGACAGATCCTGCATCCTTTCAGTCCCGAACTTCTCTACGCAGAAGGAAGCAAGATTGGAACCGTAGATAATGGCGTTTTTCATATTTTCAAAAGAGATATCCCCGGTTTTGGCCAGGTAGCCTGCGAAGCCACCTGCAAAAGTATCTCCGGCCCCGGTTGGATCAAATACTTCCTCGAGCGGAAGGGCGGGTGCAAAAAATATTTCCTCTTTGTGAAACAGCAATGCGCCGTGCTCTCCTTTTTTGATCACTACATATTTAGGACCCAGTTCTGCGATCTTTCTTGCAGCTTTTACCAATGAATGCTCCCCCGAAAGTTGTCGGGCTTCTTCATCGTTGATGGTGATTACATCAACTTTTTCAATAACCTTAAGAAGGTCATCCCAGGTATTGTCCATCCAGAAATTCATTGTGTCCAGCACTACCAGTTTCGGGCTTTTAATTTGTTCCAAAACACTTAGCTGAACAAGGGGATGAAGATTTCCGAGCATTACGATATCGGCATCTATATAAGCTGAAGGCACTACGGGCTTGAAATCTGCAAGCACGTTTAATTGAGTATCCAGGGTGTCCCTGGTATTCAAATCGTTATGGTAACGACCGCTCCAGAAAAAGGTTTTTCCTCCTTTTACGATTTCGATACCGTCAATATTTATATTATTGCGGGTGAGCAAGTCCAGGTATTTCTGTGGGAAATCGTCTCCTACTACAGAAACCACTGCGCTATCTACATTAAATTGCGAAGCCGAAAGACCAATATAGGTGCCTGCTCCACCAAGAATTTTGTCGGTTTTTCCAAAAGGGGTTTCAATCGCATCAAAGGCTACGGTGCCTACAATCAGTAATTTACTCATAACGGGTTTTAAAATGTGCTGCAAATATACAGTTTGTTTTTCAAGGGATAAACCTAAATTGAGATCGCCTTGATAAAGGTTTAATTTTTCTCAAACCCCTGATCTATAAGTAGTTTTTTTTCTTTGGAAGCGGCTACTGCCAGAGCGTCGCAGCGTTCATTTTGAGGATGCTCATTGTGACCTTTAATCCATTTGAATCTTACCTTGTGTTTCCGGTATTCAATAAGAAATTCAATCCAGAGATCGGCATTTTTGCGGTCTTTAAAATCCTTCTTTTCCCAACCAAATACCCAGCCTTTTTCCACAGCATCAGCTACATATTTCGAATCGGTGAAAACCACAACCTTCAAACCTGGCTGTTTTAGTTTTTTCAGAGCTTCAATTACAGCCTTAAGCTCCATTCTATTATTAGTGGTGTATTTATATCCTTTGGAGAACTCTTTCCGGTAGGGCTTGCCTACCCATTCCATGACAATTCCATATCCGCCGGGGCCGGGATTTCCTCTGGCGGCGCCATCGGTATAAATGTAAACCTGGGCTTGCTGCACTATTGTTGTTTTTGTTGAAGGAGTTGCTCGATCACCTGCGGGAAGTGTTTATATTCAAGCTGATGTATTTTTTCGGCTAAACTATCTGGGCTATCCTCTTTATCGATTTTTGTTTTTGTCTGAAAAATAATTTCGCCTTCATCATATTTTTCATTTACATAATGAATACTGATTCCGCTTTCCTCATCTTTGTTATTGATCACTGATTCGTGAACTTTTGCTCCATACATGCCTTTTCCGCCGTAATTGGGTAAAAGAGCAGGGTGGATATTGATCACTCTATCGGGAAACGCCTCCAGGATTTTGTTGGGAAAAACCCAGAGAAAGCCGGCTAACACAATCAAATCAGGCTTAATATCTTGTAAGACATGCAGTACTTCATTGCTTTTATACAAAGCATCCCGGTCGAAATACAAAGCTTTAACTTTTAGATCGTGTGCTTTTCGTAGCACTTTAGCCGATTTTCGGTTAGAAAAAACAGCTACCACCCTTGCTAATGAAGAATCCTGGAAATATTTGATGATATTTTCGGCATTTGTGCCGTTCCCTGAGGCAAATATCACAATTTGGCGTGGAGCGCTGTGGGGTTGTAGGGTCAATTTGATACTGTTAACAATTAATAAAGCGTAAAATTAAGGGCTTTCAGGGAAAAATATGTAAATTACATTCACATTTTTAAAGTAAAAATCGGTTTTAAAATAAAGTTTTTTATTTTTGCCACCTAAACAAAATTAAAATAAAATATTATGTCAGACATTGCATCAAGAGTAAAAGCGATTATCGTTGACAAGTTAGGTGTTGACGAGAACGAAGTTGTAAACGAAGCCAGCTTCACCAACGACTTGGGTGCTGATTCATTGGACACTGTGGAATTGATCATGGAATTTGAGAAGGAATTCGACATCCAGATTCCTGATGACCAGGCTGAGAACATTGCCACAGTAGGTCAGGCAATTTCTTATATTGAAGACGCAAAAAAATAAACCAACAGACTATATGGAGTTAAAGCGAGTTGTAGTCACGGGCCTTGGAGCCCTAACCCCCATTGGTAACAATATTGAAGAATATTGGGATGGCTTGGTGAACGGAAAAAGCGGGAGTGCTCCCATTACTTACTTCGATACCGAAAAATTCAAAACCAAATTCGCTTGTGAACTCAAAAACTTTAATCCGCTTGATTACTTCGACAGAAAAGAGGTAAGAAGGCTGGACAGGTTTGCCCAATATGCCATTGTAGCTTCCGATGAAGCGATAAAAGATTCCGGCATCGACCTGGATACGGTAGATAAGTATCGGGTTGGTGTAATTTGGGGGGCCGGAATTGGCGGATTGGAAACTTTTCAGAACGAAATGATTAATTACGCTCAGGGAGACGGGTCTCCAAGATTCAATCCTTTCTTTATTCCTAAAATGATTGCAGATATTGCCCCAGGTAATATCTCCATTCGTCATGGGTTTATGGGGGCGAATTACACAACGGTTTCTGCCTGTGCTTCTGCAGCTAATGCGATGATCGATGCGCTAAACAATATCCGTTTAGGGTATAGCGATGTGATTGTTTCAGGAGGTTCAGAGGCTGCGGTAACTATTGCGGGAATGGGAGGTTTTAATGCTATGCATGCGCTTTCTACCCGAAATGAGAGCCCTGAAACTGCTTCAAGACCTTTTGACGCCACCCGGGACGGTTTTGTACTGGGCGAAGGCTCAGGAGCCTTGATTCTGGAAGAATATGAACATGCTAAAGCACGTGGTGCCAAGATCTACGCCGAAATTGTAGGCGGCGGTCTTTCTTCAGATGCTTATCATATGACGGCCCCTCACCCCGAAGGAAACGGAGTAGTGGCGGTAATGAAAAACTGCCTGAGAAACGCCGAACTAAAGCCTGAAGACATAGATGCTATAAACACCCACGGTACTTCAACTCCACTTGGAGATGTAGCGGAGCTTAAAGCAATTGGAAAAGTTTTTGGTGAACACGCTAAAAATATCAACATTAATTCAACCAAATCCATGACGGGGCATTTGTTAGGAGCCGCCGGAGCCATAGAAGCTATTTCAGCAATCTTATCTATGAAATACGGAATTGTGCCTCCCACGATAAATCATGAACACCCCGACGAGAATATTGATTCCGAATTAAACCTTACTCTTAACAAAGCGCAAAAACGCGATGTAAAAGTGGTGATGAGCAATACTTTCGGGTTTGGTGGTCATAATGCTTGTGTGATCTTTAAAAAGCTGGATGAGTAACATTTCTTGAAATGAGCGTTATCCGAAACATATTAAATTCCCGATCTTCTAAAGACGGGAATTTTTTTATGGCCTTGACCCAGATCCTTGGTTTCAAACCAAAGAACCTGGCTCATTACCGTAAAGCCTTTACTCATCGATCCCTTAATATTAAGGATGAATTGGGAAACGCCATTAGTTTTGAAAGAATGGAGTTTTTGGGTGATGCGATGCTTAGTGCGGTAATTGCTTCTCACCTTTTTAAAGCTGTTCCCGGGGGTAATGAAGGATATCTTACCAAAATGCGCTCTAAAGTAGTTAGCCGGAAGCATCTTAACGAATTAGGAAGAGATCTGGATCTAATCAATCACGTTAAAACAAATATTCCTATAGATCAATTTGGGGTAAATATTCACGGTAACCTCTTTGAAGCTTTAATTGGAGCTATCTATCTTGATAGAGGTTACAAGTATTGTAAGCGCTTTATTTACGAACGCGTTATAGATCCATATGTTGATATTGAACAACTCGAAGGAAGAGTGATAAGCTATAAAAGTCTGCTTATCGAATGGTGCCAGAAAGAAAAAAAGGAATTCAACTATGAGATCTATGAAGACACCGGAAATGATGAGATCAAACATTTTGCTGTAAAACTTCGTATTGATAACAGGGTTGTTGCTAAAGCACGAGCCACCTCTAAAAAGAAAGCTGAGGAAAAAGCCTCCAAAAGGGCTTATTATGCACTTCAAAATATTATCTCATAATTTTAGAGAATTGTTTTAAGCTATAACGTTTTCGTAGAAAATTGTGAAATTTTTCCGCCGTTAAGCCTCATTTTTCTTATTCTTATTTTATCTTTATCCATAAAGTAGAAGACTTATGCAGGCGCATAAAATGTTGTTGGATGAGGTAGAAGAAGACCTCTTTAAACTCCTTGCTATTTATTGTTCTATTGAGGATTTTAAAATGGCATTTTTGCTGAATAAGCATTTAAAACTGAGGTTGAAAAGGGAAAGGGAAGATGTAGATTTAATGTATCAAAGCATTCAGGCGCATTATGCGAGATTTACTTTTGAAGATCCTACAACTTTTAACAGCTATAACCTGGTAGCCAACAAATTTAAGGGTCGACCCTCAAGAGTATTGAATGCGGGTTCACTATTTGCCGAAGAAGAAGTAAGACCCCAGGAAATTAACCTTATTCCCGAGTATAAAAAGGTAGATTTTTTTCTGAAAATAGAAGAAGATATGCCCGACCAACATTTTAATAAACTGGTTAATATTATCAGCCAGATTCCCCAGGTAATTGCCGTGCATAAAATTGATGTAGAGCGATTAAAATCAAAACAAAATTTAATTTTTGAATAATGCCAACAAGAAAGAAAACAAAGATCGTTGCCACCCTAGGACCTGCAACGAGTTCGAAAGAAATCCTAAATAAAATGCTCCAGGCCGGAGTAAATGTGTTCAGAATTAATTTTTCCCACGCCGATTATAGTGATGTAAAAGAGCGTATCAAAATGATAAGGGAACTCAATGACGAATATGGTTATAACGCCGCTATCCTCGCCGATTTACAAGGCCCTAAACTCAGGGTAGGTGTTATGAAAGATGAAGTTGTGGTATCTGAAGGTGACCAAATCACTTTCGCTACCGGAAAAGCATTTAAAGGAACCGCCCAAAGGGTGCATATGAATTATGATACATTTCCAAGAGATGTTCAGGCAGGTGAAAGAATTCTACTTGATGATGGGAAACTCATTTTTGAAGTGGTTTCAACCAACAAAAAGGATGAAGTTATAACCAAAGTTATCCAGGGAGGGCCGTTGAGATCTAAGAAAGGTGTAAACCTTCCCAATACAAATATTTCTCTTCCGGCTTTAACCGAAAAAGACATTGAGGATGCCAAATTCGCCTGTGAAATGCAGGTAGACTGGATGGCCCTTTCTTTTGTACGTCACGCAGAAGATCTTATGGAGCTTCAGAATTTAATAAAAGAGCATAGCGATTATAAAATTCCGATTGTTGCTAAAATCGAAAAACCTGAAGGTGTTGCTAATATCGATAAGATCGTGGCTTACTGCGATGGCTTAATGGTTGCTCGTGGAGATCTTGGAGTGGAGATCCCGGCTCATGAAGTGCCGTTAATTCAAAAGAAATTGGTATTAACTGCCAAAAAAGCGAGAATCCCGGTTATTATTGCTACTCAAATGATGGAAACCATGATCACCAGCCTTACCCCAACCCGGGCAGAGGTTAACGATGTCGCAAACTCCGTTATGGATGGCGCTGATGCGGTTATGCTTAGTGGCGAAACCTCTGTAGGGCAATATCCGGTACAGGTTATTGAGAAAATGTCCCAAATCCTGGAAAGCGTAGAAAACTCTCCACTTATTAAAGTTCCTCACGATCCACCACATATTCGTACTAAACGATATATCACCAAATCTGTTTGCTACCACGCCGCACATATGGCCAATGAAATTAAAGCCAAGGCGATTTGTACCTTAACAAACTCTGGTTACACGGCGTTCCAAATCTCCTCCTGGAGACCGGAATCCCATATTTTGGTGTTTACCTCCAATACACGTATTCTTTGTCAATTAAGCTTGTTATGGGGAGTAAAGGCTTTTAATTATGACAAATATGTAAGCACCGACGAAACAATTGGAGACATAAATAGGATCGCTACTGAGAGTGGCTTTGTACAACATGGCGATTTTATCATTAACCTGGCCGCAATGCCTATTGCTGATAAAGGGATGGTGAACACACTTAGAGTTTCAGAAATAGAATAACAAAAAATTTTATCAAGTAAAGCCACTGATTTCTATGAAATTGGTGGCTTTTGCTTTTCTTTTAAAACTCAAACCTCAGCTGTACCTCCACCTCTTTTTCTATCTCTGAAGTTTTACTGTCTTTATCAGTATTTAAATTAGAAAGAGAAATTCCCAAAAGCCGCACTGAATTTTTCATTTTTTCCTGATATAAAAGCTCTTTTGCAATTTCTAAGATCAATTCTTTACTTGAGATGTAATAGGAAATAGTCTTGCTTCTGGTTTGCAGGCTGAAATCGCTGTACTTTATTTTCAGGGTTACAGTTTTTCCCGCGACCTTGCTTTTTGATAGTCGGCGTTCTATTTCTTCGGCGATGTTTTCCAGTTTTTCCAGCATAAAAATTTCCGAAGAGATATTTTCATTAAAAGTGCGTTCAGCGCCAAGCGATTTTCTTATTCGGTTTGGTTTAACTTCACTAAGGTGAATACCACGAACCACATTAAAATAATGTGCACCGCTTTTTCCGAATTTTTCGGTTAAATATTCAAGACTTTTGGTTTTTAAATCCTTGCCGGTAAAAATACCCAGCAGATACATTTTTTCAGCGGTCACTTTTCCCACCCCGTGAAATTTCCGAATGTCTAAAACCTCTAAAAACTCTTCAACTTCTTCTGGATTTACGGTTTTTTGTCCGTTGGGTTTATTGAAGTCACTGGCAATCTTGGCAATGAATTTATTGATGGATATCCCCGCCGAAGCATTCAATCCGGTCTTTTCTTTAATTTTCTCCCGGATTTCCCGGGCGATAAGCGTGGCACTGGGATTTCCTTTTTTGTTTTCGGTAACATCAAGATAGGCTTCGTCCAGCGAAAGCGGTTCCACCAGATCGGTATATTCCAGAAAAATTTGCCTGATGATTTGTGAAATCTCCTTATATCTCTCAAACCGGGGTTTAACAAAGATTAAATGCGGACAGTTGCGTTTGGCCATCACGCTGCTCATAGCGCTTTTTACGCCATATTTCCGCGCTTCATAACTGGCGGCCGCCACGACCCCGCGTTGTGAACTACCGCCAACTGCGATCGCCTTTCCAATTAATTCTGAATTGTCCAATTGCTCCACAGAGGCATAAAACGCATCCATATCAATATGGATTATCTTTCTCTTCATCAACTCCTTTTCCACGGTGTAAATTTAATGAAACTTCACTTTGCCAGGCCAAAAGCGCCGGCAAAGTAATTGGTTGAATTAATCCCGGTTCAGGTCGCGAACCTTCTATCCCGCACTCAGTTTCAATTCCTAGTGCTTCATTAGAATCAGCTTTTCCGGACAAAAGGAGAGAGACCAAATTTCTTTCCATTCGGAAAAAATAAAATGTATATTTATAAGACTAAATTTCCCGGAAAATGCCAAAAACAGCCATCATATTAGGCGCAACAGGACTCACCGGAAGCTTTCTGCTAAAAAGATTGATTCCCGATAAAAACTATGAGAAGATAATTCTCTTTTCCAGAAGCGCTACGCGTGTCAGAAGTTCAAAAATTGAAGAGCATCTCATAGATATGTTTGAACTCGGGAAACACCGTGACAAATTTAAAGGCAATGTCGTTTTCTGCTGCATAGGCACCACTCAAAAAAAGACTCCGAATAAGGAGGTGTATCGCAAAGTGGATTATGGAATTCCGGTAACGGCCGCTAAACTTTGCGCCGAGAATAATATTGAGAGTTTTCTGGTCATATCTGCGCTGGGTGCAGATCCTAAGAGCAGGTTTTTTTACAACCGAACGAAAGGCGAAATGGAAAACGCAGTCTTGCAAAATGGTATCAGAAATAGCTATATTTTTCAGCCTTCCCTGATAAGCGGAGAGCGAAAGGAAAAACGCCCTCTGGAATTAATCGGGAAACAATTGATGAAAGCAGCTAATTTTGTGATGTTTGGTCCACTGAAAAAATATCAAAGCATCCATCCTGATACTATTGCCAAAGCCATGCAACAGGTTGCCGAACATGGTTATGAAAAGATAAGAATAGAATCTGATGAGATCAAGAAATTAGCCCAGGACGATGATTGAAATAGAAAGGAAATTTCTGGTAAGATCAGAGGATTTTAAAAAAGAAGCTTTCAGGAAAATAAGGATCAAACAAGGTTTTCTCAGCACCGATCCCGAACGCACAGTACGCCTCCGAATAACCGACGAAGCAGCATTCCTGACCATAAAAGGAAAGTCGAAGGAAAATGGATTAAGCCGTTTTGAATGGGAAAAAGAGATTGACAAAAGTGAAGCTGAGGAGCTTTTCAAACTCTGTAAACCTGGAATTTTAGATAAAACCAGATATCTTGTGAAGCAAGGAGATTTCCTTTTTGAGGTAGATGAGTTCTATGGTGAAAATCTGGGGCTTGTGATCGCGGAGGTTGAACTGGAAACGGAAGAAGCTATTTTTGAAAAACCCGGGTGGCTCGGTAATGAGGTTACCGGTGATATCAGGTATTTCAATTCTCAGCTAAGTGAAAACCCATTTAAAAACTGGAAAAATAATTAATTGTGAAGAAGATAATTGTATTCCTTGGTATCGTTCTTTCGTTTTCAAGTTGTGATCAAACTACGGAAAAAACACAACCTATTCAAACTCCTGAAAATGCTGCAGAAGAAAGGCCTCAATTCAATATAGATTCCATAGAAAAAAGTCTTAAAGAAAAAG
>DATISX010000211.1:0-4652 GCA_035468275.1 Salegentibacter sp. | reverse complement strand
AATCATGAAAAAACTATTAGTACTAGTATCTATAACCCTATTGCTGGCTACCGCATGTGGCCCAAGTAAGACAGCAAGAGAAGCCAGAAAAACCTTTGATGGAGACTGGACATTAACCAGCGTAACTTATCCTAACAGTTCAGGTGAGTTTAATGTAACTTTATTGAACGATGCCTCAGCTGACTGTTTTGAGGGAAGTACCTGGGATTTTGTGTCTAACAATAACCACGGAACTTACAGTGTACAAGGAGCAAATTGCGACGGAGGCGAGCGTAAATTCATGTGGTCTATAGATGAGGAAAATACGCCTGAAGGGCTGTATGATTTCTTGCTGAAACCCACTGATGATAAATACAAATCTACTACCGGAAACCAAGGTTTCAGATTAAACCTTCGATCTTTAAGTGATACACAAATGGTTTGGGAACAAACAGTTAGTCTGGATGGGTCTCCCTTTGTAATTCGAATGAACTTTTCTAAAAATTAATTTAAATAAAACAGATATGAAGATGCAATTAAATAAAATGTTCGCTTTACTATTTGCCGCAACAATGTTGTTTGGCTGTGAAGCAACCAGGAATGCCAGTAATAAACAAAAAGGTGCTGTAATCGGGTCAGCCGGTGGTGCCGTAATTGGCGGTGTTGTAGGTAATAACACCGGTGATGGAAATACTGCTCTGGGAGCCATTATTGGTGGAGTTGTAGGTGGAGCTGCCGGTGCCATTATTGGTGACCGAATGGATAAACAGGCGCAAAGAATAGAAGAAGAAATTCCTGGAGCTGAAGTAGAAAGAGTAGGTGAGGGTATTAATGTAACTTTTGATGAATCCAGTGGGGTTTACTTTGATACAGAAAAGTACAACATCAACTCAAGATCCCAGGAAACCCTGGACAAGCTTGCCGATATTTTTAAAGAGTATCCAGATTCTAATATTCTTGTAGAAGGACATACTGATAATACAGGAAGTGAAAGTTATAATCTTACCCTTTCTAAAAACAGAGCCCAGGCCGTTACTAATTATTTATTAGGTGAAGGTCTTGCAAGCGGAAGATTTGATACAAAATGGTATGGAGAACTTCAGCCTAAATATGATAACAGCACTGTAGAAGGTCGTGCTAAGAACCGGAGAGTAGAGTTGGCTATTGTAGCTAGCGAAGAGCTTAAGGAAGAAGCCAAAAAACAGGCTGCCAATAAAGAAGACCAGAATTAGGTCTTATCACACATAATATAATTTTATCTTAAATCCCGGCTTCTGGCCGGGATTTTATTTTTGTTTTAAGTATCTTCAAGTTATGGAGCATCCCGGGGTAATAGTGATTGGAGGCGGATTAGCAGGGCTTACCGCTGCCATTCACCTTTCCAAAAAAGGAGTTCCGGTTCAGGTATTTGAAAAAGAAGTCTATCCAAAACACAAGGTTTGCGGGGAATATATTTCAAGAGAAATTCTCCCATATTTAGAATCCCTGGAGATAGATCTATTAGAGCTGAATCCTCCCTTCATAAATGAACTTTTCTATAGTACCCGAAAGGGAAACAGTATAAAAACAAATCTTCCTCTGGGAGGATTGGGTATAAGCAGGTATAATCTGGATAACTTTCTGTGGGAGAAAGCAAAAGAAAGTGGTGCTGAAGTATTATTTGATGGAGTGGTAGAGGTGAAGTTTGATAAAGATCAGGAATTCGAAATTGAAACAACCTCCGGAAAAAAATATAATGCACCTATAGTTTTAGGAGCTTTTGGAAAAAGATCGATTTTAGATAAAAAGCTGGAACGGGATTTTATAAAAGATAAATCTTCCTGGCTGGCGGTTAAATCGCATTATCGCCATTCTGGATTCCCTGAACATCAGGTAGCTCTTCATAATTTTAAAGGCGGTTATTGCGGACTTTCAAAAACCGAAACAGGAGCGGTAAATGTTTGTTACATGGTTTCTTACTCAAGTTTTAAAAATTATAAAGATCCTGAACTTTTTAAAGAAAAAGTACTTATGGAGAACAAGCATCTAGGTAAGTTTTTTAATGAAGCTGAAGAGCTGTTTGAAAAAGAATTAAGCATTGCCCAGATTTCTTTTTCCCGGAAAAGATCTGTAGAAGAGCATATTTTAATGATGGGCGATGCCGCAGGTTTAATTCATCCTCTTTGTGGAAATGGCATGGCCATGGCCGTCCATAGTGCAAAAATAGCTTCAGAAGTGATTCTGGACCAGGAAAAGGATAACTTCAGCAGAAAAAATATGGAAAAGGAATATGAATTAAGGTGGAATAAAACTTTCAGGAAAATGCTACAGACGGGTAGAATGCTTCAGAATATACTTTTGAACCCTTCCCTGGCTGAAGTTTCCCAAAAGCTTGTAAAATTCATCCCCTCAATTCTTCCAAGAATCATCTCCCAAACCCATGGTCGTCCTGTATTATGAATAGCATTAATACTTCCTTTAGAACAAATCAGGCGGAAATCATGGATGATTTTGAGCTCGGCGGGGATGAGCTGGAAAAAGTCCTGAAAGACCTTGAAAACATCAATAAATGGCTGGGTGGTAACAAAGTTACCCTTAGCGGAATTAAAAAAATCCTACGTGAAAACCCTGAAGAGCTGGAATGGAATATAGTAGATGTTGGCTGTGGAAACGGCGCCATGCTCAGGGAAATCGCCCATTGGGGAAAGAAGAATAATATTAAATTAAGGCTAACAGGTATTGATGCAAACAAACATGCGATTTTAATAGCTGAAAAACTATCTGAAAATTACCCGAATATTGAATTTAAGGCAAAGGATGTTTTTAGTGAAACTTACCGGAAGCAAAATTTTGATATTGTACTCTGTACCCTAACGCTACATCATTTTACCGATGAGCAGATTATCGAATTGCTGAAGCTTTTCCACAGCCAGGCAAAATATGGGGTTTTAATAAACGACTTGCACCGAAGTAAAATCGCTTACCGCTTATTCCAGGTTTTCTGTGCGGTTTTTATCAATAACGAAATTGCCAGGAAAGATGGATTAACCTCCATTTTAAGAGGCTTTAAAAGAATTGACCTCGAAAGGTTTTCAGCCAAAATTCCTGCTAGACAGGCTGAGATCAAATGGAAATGGGCTTTCAGATATCAATGGATCATTCAGAAATAATAAAAATGAGCACCAAAATAGTAAATGCTGAAAAAGAGTTACCGGAATTTTCCAGGAACACGGCCGATATCCTGCCTTTTGTAGAAAAGTGGCTCAGTAATGAGGATGAACGTTTTCGTCGTAAAATTTTAAAAATTTTTGAAGGGGCTGGGGTAGACAAGCGATACTCCATCATGGCCCCGGAAGAAGTTTTTACGGTAACTTCCTTCGAAGATAAAAACAGGATCTACGTAAGGGAAGCAAAAAGATTGGGTGCCAATGTTCTTAAGAAGGCTTTAAAAAATGCAGGATGGGAACCGGATTCCCTCGATTATATGATCACCGTGAGCTGTACAGGAATTATGATTCCCTCTCTTGATGCCTATTTAATTAATGAGCTGGAACTAAGACAAAACATTACCAGGCTTCCGGTAACCGAAATGGGTTGTGCCGCCGGGGTTTCGGGAATAATCTATGCCCATAATTTTTTGAAATCCAATAAGGGAAAAAGAGCTGCCGTTATTGCAGTAGAAAGTCCTACTGCCACTTTTCAGCTAAATGATTATAGTATGGCTAATATGGTGAGTGCTGCCATTTTTGGTGACGGCGCTGCCTGTGTCCTACTTTCTTCAGAGGAAGATGCAACCGGGCCGGAAATAATAGGAGAGGAGATGTATCATTTTTACGATGCAACGCACATGATGGGATTCGACCTTACCAACCACGGCCTTAAAATGATTCTTGATGAAAGCGTTCCGGCAACTATTTCAGCGCATTTTCCTGATATCATATATCCCTTTTTAAAAAATCAGGGTACTGATCTTGAAAAAGTAAAACATTTAATATTTCATCCCGGAGGTAAGAAAATAGTACAGACAGTTGAAGATCTTTTTGGTAACTTAGGGAAAAATATAGATGTAACACGGGAGGTACTCCGCCTGTATGGCAATATGAGCAGCGCCACCGTACTCTATGTTTTAGAAGAATTTCTGAATAAAAACATTCCCGAAGGAGAACAGGGACTAATGCTGAGTTTTGGCCCTGGCTTTTCGGCACAAAGAATCTTATTGCAATGGTAACAGAGTTCAAAGACACAAATTACTGGGCCCTTATTTTGGGTGGAAGCAGCGGCCTGGGGCTTGCATCAGCAAGAAAACTGGCAAAACACGGCATGAACATTATAATTGTTCATCGGGATAGAAAAGCTGAACTTCCTGATATTGAAGAAGCTTTTGCCGATATCATCGAAAACAGTGATGTGAGACTGGAAAGTTTTAATATCGATGCAACCAATGCAGAAAAAAGGGTGGGAATCATTTCGGATATTCTAAAGATCCTGGGACCCGAGGGAAAAATAAGAAGTCTTGTTCACAGTATCGCAAAAGGTAATTTAAAACCCATGAATGGGAAGGAGCCCACCCTTGAAAACCTGGACTTTCAAATTACCATTGATGCCATGGCCATTAGTCTTTATGACTGGACAAAAGAAATTTTTAAACAGGGGATTTTTGCTAAAGATGCCAGGATTATTTCCTTTACCAGCGA
>DATISX010000210.1:0-13348 GCA_035468275.1 Salegentibacter sp. | reverse complement strand
TTTTGAAAGAAATTCCCTGTCCAGGCCAATATCCAAAACCTGAAAATCACCCACATAATCCATCGATTGAGGAAGGAAAAAAGTAAGCTTCGGACTTTGGAAAGTAAGCGTAAAATTGGCATTAATTACTTTTGATTCTTCAGCAGGAACCTCTTCAGCAAAAAGCCCTGAAGGCATATCTATCGCGAGAATAAATGCTCCGGAATTATTTAAATGATCTACTAAAGCGCCCATCCAACCTTCTATTGGCCGGTTTAAACCTATTCCAAACATCGCATCAATTAAAAAATCCCCTTCTTCGATCTTTGGGAAATCATTCTGATTTTGAATGGGAGTTGGCCAGCCACTTGTAATATTTTTTAATCTGTCGTAATTGATTAGAAAATCTTTGGAGCGTTTGTCGCTGTAATTCACCACAAAAATCTGCACCTTATAACCCTGCTCCAGCAACATTCTTGCTACCACCAGTCCATCGCCACCATTGTTGCCTATTCCACAAAAAACCTTAATTGGGATTTCACTACCCTCCAGCCGGGAGTGGATTTGAGTAAAAACCAATCCGGCTGCACGCTCCATTAGATCGGTACTGGAAATATTCTGGTTTTTAATGCTTAGTTTATCTGCTTTTTGTAGTTGCTCTGCACTGAATATCTTCATATTAAATAAGATTACTTTTCACTAAAATACACTTATTATAAAGGAGTGGATGAGATTGCTAATAAAAAAATAGAATTGATCTTTTTTTCAATGTGAAATCGATAAATTTGCTCAAATTTTAAGAAAATGAAAGAAATTGCCCTTGATGCCATTCATAAATCCTTAAACGCTAAAATGGTGCCTTTTGCCGGTTATAACATGCCGGTTTCTTACAAAGGAGTTAATATAGAACATCAAACAGTACGTGAAAAGCTGGGAGTTTTTGATGTTTCCCATATGGGAGAATTCCTCATCACCGGAAGCCATGCTTTAGAACTTATTCAGAAAGTTTGTTCTAATGACGCTTCTAAATTAACTGATGGAAAGGCCCAATATACTTGTATGCCTAATGAAACCGGCGGCATCGTGGACGATCTTATTATTTACCGGATTAACGAAGAGAAATATTTATTGGTAGTAAATGCTTCCAATATCGAAAAGGATTGGAACTGGATCTCGCAGCATAATACCATGGAAGCCACCATGCGCGACATGAGTGATGAACTTTCTCTCTTGGCCATCCAGGGCCCGAAAGCGGCTGAAGCTATGCAAACGCTTACAGATATAGATCTTCAGAATATGAAATTCTACACTTTTGAAGTTGCTGAATTTGCAGGAGTGGATAAAGTAATCATTTCAGCTACTGGATACACGGGCAGCGGTGGTTTTGAGATTTATTTCAGAAATGAAGACGCGGTAGATATCTGGGAAAAAGTCATGGCTGCAGGGAAAGATTTCGGCATTAAGCCAATAGGTTTGGCAGCACGCGACACCTTAAGATTGGAGATGGGTTTTTGTCTTTACGGCAATGATATTGATGATACCACCTCTCCTATTGAAGCAGGCTTAAGCTGGATAACAAAATTCACTAAAGACTTCGTTTACTCTGAAAATCTTAAAAAAGAAAAAGAGGAAGGACCAAAAAGAAAGCTTATTGCTTTTGAATTGGATGAGCGCGGAATTCCACGACAAGGTTACGAGATTGTAGATGAAAATGGCAAGGTTATTGGCCAGGTTACTTCCGGTACTATGTCACCGTCATTGGAGAAAGGAATCGGTTTGGGTTATGTGCCAGCGGAAGTTGCTGGCGTTGGAAATAAAATTCAAATTCAGATTAGAAAAAAAGCCGTTCCAGCCACCCAGGTGAAGCTACCCTTTTATAAAGGATAATTTATTTGGAAAGAATACTGATTTTAGGAGCTAGCGGCTTTATAGGCAACGCCTTGTATAAAGAGCTATGCTCCTATTTTGATACCCACGGTACTTATTTTACCGATAATCCTTCCCTGGAGAAAAACCAGCATTTTCACCATTTTGATCTTGAAACAGTAAACATAGAGATCCTGCTTAAAAATATTAAGCCCAAAATTATCATCTCTGCCGTACACGGAAATTTTGATGCCCAGATTGCGGCTCATTTTACCATGATCAACTATGTGCTGCAGACTAATTCCAGGTTAATATTTATTTCCTCTTCCAACGTTTTTGATGCTTTTACTAACTTCCCCTCCTACGAATATGATAAAACCCTATCACAAAGTATTTACGGAAGGTTTAAGATAAAAATAGAAAATGCACTGCTAAGACTCCCCAATGAGAATTACAATATTTTAAGGCTTCCTATGGTTTTTGGGCAGGAATCACCACGAATTAAGGACCTCAAAAATATGCTTTATTTAGGCGAAGCCATTGAGGTATTTCCAAATGTTGTGATTAATGTAACCGAAGCAGACCATTTCGCCAGACAAGTTCATTATATTATAAACCGAAAAAAAAACGGAGTGTTCCATCTTGGAAGCAACGACTTAATTCATCAAAAAGACTTTATTGAGGAGGTATGTGATCGTTTGGGCTATTCCAATCCACTCTTTAAAAATGTTTACGATTCTAATAACGATCGGTTTCTGGCGGTTTTACCTAAAGACAATTTGCTTCCAAAAAACCTGGAAATTAGCGTACAACAAGTAATTGATGCTTCCCAGGTAGTTTGATGCCAAATAATTAATAAAATGATGTGCCGTTCTGCCCGGCTTGCTTAATTTTAGGCTTGAAACCTTTAAAATAAACAACAATGGAAAAATTAAACCCTGAGCAAATCAACAAAAGACTGGAAGAATTGGAAGGATGGACCTATGCAAATGATTCAATTCACACTTCGTTTAAATTTGATGATTTCAAGGATGCCTTTACAGTTATGACCCGAATAGCTTTTGAGGCTGAAGCTTTACAACATCATCCAAATTGGGGGAATGTTTACAACGAACTAGAAATATCTTTGTCTACTCACGATGCTAAAGGAGTGACCGAAAAAGACTTCCAACTCGCCAAAGCTATCGAAAATATAATTGAATCAGCTTAAGATTAATCAGTGGCAACAGGGAACATCATGGCCTTCCGGTTATAATTGGAAGCTTTTTCCTATTTTTGTCCCGATTTTTATTCAGAAATAAATGGGAAGAGCATTCGAATTTAGAAAAGCACGAAAGATGAAGCGCTGGTCTGCCATGGCTAAGGCTTTCACTCGTATAGGGAAAGATATAGTAATGGCAGTAAAAGAAGGTGGCGCCGATCCTGACACCAATGCCAAATTGCGGGCGGTTATCCAAAACGCCAAGAGCGTTAACATGCCCAAAGATAATATTGAACGAGCCATTAAACGGGCAAGTGACAAAAGTCAGGGGGATTATAAAATAGTTTTATTTGAAGGTTATGCACCACACGGAATCGCAATCCTGGTAGAAACCGCTACAGATAATAATAATCGTACAGTAGCAAATGTACGTTCTCATTTCAATAAATGCGACGGGAATCTGGGAACATCAGGTTCCGTAGAATTTATGTTTGATCATACCTGTAATTTCAGAGTAAACGCTGAAGGCCTTGATGTTGAAGAAATGGAGCTTGAATTTATCGATTTTGGCGCCGAAGAGGTTTTCCAGGACGAAGATGGTATTCACATTTATGCTCCTTTCGAGCAATTTGGAGCAATTCAAAAGGAATTGGAGAAACGGGAGATTGAGATCCTGTCTTCCGGATTCGAGCGAATTCCGCAGGTGACTAAAAAATTAAGCTTAGAAGAAGCTGAAGATGTGGAAAAACTTCTTGAGCGCTTAGAAGAAGATGACGACGTTCAGAATGTCTATCACACAATGGAAGAAAGCGAGGATTAAACCTCAAACCTCAATAAAAATAATAAAGGGCTGTTTTTTAATCAAAACAGCCCTTTTCCTTTTTACTTCAAAAAGATTAAAATTCTTTTCTATCGTGTTTGGTGGGTTCTCCTTTTCTCCTGCGTTTTTCTTCTCGCAGTAGGGATAGTTCCCTACCCGTTTGCCCTTTAACCGAAGTGTTTTCCTGAGCCCTACGTAAAAGATAAGGTACAACTTCGCGCACGGGACCAAAAGGCAAAAGTTTAGCCGCGTTATAACCTTTTTTAGCCAGGTTATAACTTATATGATCACTCATGCCATATAATTGACTAAACCAGATGCGATCGTCATTTAATGGTAAATTTTTATCTTCTATTACCTGAAGTGCAAGATAGTTGCTAACCTCGTTATGAGTCCCAATAAAAAGTTCTATCTCATCAAGATGACCCAGGCAGTAAGACATAATACTATTAAAATTCACATCAGTCGCCTCCTTATTCTCGCATATAGGACTCACATAACCGTGTTTCTTTGCCCGGGCGTTTTCTTTTTCCATATATGCCCCACGAACAATCTTTGCTCCAACCTTAAAACCTTCGGCTTTTCCTTTTTCATGAAGATCTTTAAGATATTCCATTCTGTCCCAGCGGTAACATTGTAAGGTATTAAAAATAATGACCTTCTCTTTGTTATACCTGCGCATCATCTCTTCCATAAGTTCATCGGCAGAAGTTTGCATCCAGGTTTCTTCGGCATCGGCATAGAGACGAACATTATGTTCATGAGCTGTTTTGCAAAGAAGATCTACACGCTCTTTAATACGTTCCCATTCTTTTTGTTCAGCTTCACTTAAATTAATTCGCTCGCTGGTTTTCTCCCAGATCGCAAAACGGCCAATTCCTGTAGGTTTAAATAAGGCGAAAGACAATTCTTCCCGTTCTGCGGCATATTTTATTAGGTCCAGTTTCTTGTTTAAGGCAGAGTCAAATTGCTCTTCAGTTTCTTTTCCTTCTACGGAATAATCGAGAATACTATGAAGTTTTTTCTCGTACATTTTGTGGGTTATAGGCTTACAATCTTCTACCGTAATTCCCCCGCAAAATTGTTCAAAGATGGTTTTTTTTATCAACCCTTCAATAGGTAAGTGTAGTTTTAAGGAAAGGTTGGTAAGAAAAATCCCTGCGTCTACCAAAGTTTGCCGGTTCATCATGCTAAAGAGGAAAACGGCACGGTCCAACTCTAAATCAGATTTTAATTTGAAAGCGGTTTTGGTATCGTTGAATATCTTTTTTCTTATCATGTTATTAGAATTCTTATAACAAAGATAAAGCAGAGAGTTTGATTTTTTTAAATATTTCTGCTTATTTTCGAAGCTTCTATAAAGATCTTAAAACCTTATAAACTATGGCGAATGCGGCAACCGGAGCTCCTGTTTTTTACGGGCAAAATGCCTACGAAAATCTCAATATTTATTTAACCGAAAACAGGGCGTCAAAGATTTTTATTCTCGTAGATTCCAACACTCATAACTTTTGTCTATCCACATTTATGAGTAAACTAAAAACCGACACCCCTATTGAAGTTATTGAAATGGAAGCCGGCGAGGAACATAAGAATCTGGATACCTGTGGCCAGGTCTGGAATGCCCTTTCTGAACTAGGTGCAGACCGGAAGAGTCTTATATTGAATCTGGGAGGTGGTGTTGTTACAGATCTTGGAGGCTTCGTTGCCTCGTGCTTCAAACGCGGAATTGCCTACATAAACATACCTACAACGCTTTTGGCTATGGTAGATGCTTCTGTAGGAGGAAAAACCGGTGTAGATCTTGGAAATCTAAAAAATCAGATTGGCGTGATCAATAACTCTCAAATGGTGCTTATAGATTCTGCTTTTCTAAAAAGTCTTCCTGCCAATGAAATGCGTAGTGGCCTTGCCGAAATTTTAAAGCATGGGCTGATAAAGGATGAAGCCTACTGGAACAAACTAACAGCCCTGGCAGAGCTAAACCTGGATGATTTAGATGAAATAATTGAAGAATCAGTTATTATTAAAGGTGATATTGTAGCTCAGGATCCTGAAGAAAAAAACCTGCGTAAAACTCTTAACTACGGTCATACCCTGGGACACGCTATTGAATCTTATTTTTTAACCCATCCAACTAAAGAAAACCTGTTACATGGCGAAGCCGTAGCGGCAGGAATGGTTCTGGCTACATACATTTCTTCGGAACTAAAGGGATTCCCGCAGGAAAAATTACAACAAGTAACTTCAAGTATTCTTGATATGTATGGAAAGATTGAATTCAACCAGGATGATATTAAAGAGATTATGGAATTAATGAAATATGACAAGAAAAACGAATACGGAAAAATAAATTTTGTTCTCCTTGAAGACATCGCCAAACCTCATATTGACTGTCTTGTACCTAATGAAGTAATCTTTGATGCTTTCGAATTTTATAGAAAATCTTGATTTATAGCAAATTAATAGTTTAATTTAAAAATCTAAAACAGATATATTTTTTGTTATTATTGCACAAACCATTCTCACCATGAAAAGAATAATTGTTGATTACAAAAAGCTTACTCCGGAAATACTTAGCCTTTTAGTAGATAAGTACCCTGATGGATACGATGACGACCAGGTTATTTCTTTTAAAAATGCCAGAAATGAAACCGTTGATGCTGTAGAAGTTAGAACTGATGACACAGTTTACCTTGTCAAAGTGAGCACCCGACTGGAAAATACAATGGCCAATTATGATGAAGATGATTATGACGATTCAGATTTCAATGAACCAATCGTAGAGATTCCTGAAAAAGGCGCTGATATTGAAGAGGAAGATTCCGAAGTTGACCAGTAGAAGATCATATCTGTGTAGTCCTAAATAAAAAGAGGAGCTTTAAAAGCTCCTCTTTTCTTTTTCATAGCAATTTAATTCCTTATGCATGTTGCATATCGTGTCTTCCTTCTTTGATTTCTTCAATAATCTTGCCATTAAACGCAGGCAAGTCATCAGGATTTCGGCTTGTTACGAAACCTTCATCTACCACAACTTCCTTATCTACCCATATTGCGCCGGCATTTTTAAGATCGGTTTTAATTGAATTATAAGAGGTCATGGTTCGCCCCTTCACCACGTCGGCTTCTATAAGGGTCCAGCCAGCATGACAAATGGCTCCAACAGGTTTTCCCTGTTTGAAGAAATCTCTAACAAAAGTGAGCACGTCTTCATTCCTTCTTAAATTATCGGGGTTCATCACTCCGCCCGGAAGCACCAATCCGTCATAATCTTTGGCACTAACCTCTTGGGCAGTATGATTCACCTCTACTTCTCCGCTCCAGTTTCCATCTGCCCAGCCCTTGATCTTACCTTTTTCAATGCTTATGATATCCACCTTGAAGCCTTCTTTCTCCATTGCTTCCTTTGGCGATTTCAATTCAGATTCTTCAAATCCATTCGTAGCTAAAATTGCAACTTTCTTTTCCATAATATTATCTTTTTTCGGTTCTACTCAAAGATAAACAACCCAAATGCTAATGGGTATTAAGGCCTTTATAAAAAAAGGAAGTTTTAAAGTTAAACTTTATTAATAAGTGCAGATTTTCACCTCTATTTTTCTGCTGAATCTTCCTCTTCTGGATTTTTCTTTTCATCCGGCAGGTCCAGGTTACTTTTAAGAGTATCAACTATCTCTTTTTCCTCCTGAAGCTGGACACGTTTCTGCTCCAGTTTTTCCATCTCCTGGTAGATCGCAGGCTCTCCAAATTTATTCGGCACAACCTTTTCATTTCTGTACAAGGCATACTGAACCGTGAATTCGGCCCCAAAGAAAAGAATTAAACAGGTATAATAAACCCAAAGAAGAATAAGGACTACAGATGAAGCTCCACCATAAACCGATGCGGGTTCACTTTTTCCAAAATAAAAACCCAGAAGATTTTCTCCTAACAGAAATAATAAAGTAGTTAAGGCAGCACCTAAATAAGTTATTCTCCACCTTATTTTAATATCGGGCAGGAGTTTAAATATGGATGCAAAAAGCGTAGTGACTATTACAAATGAAATAAGAAAATTAGCTAAATCCACCATGAATCCGGTTATTCCAGGAGCAAAATTTTCAATGTGATCCCTCAAAACCGCCAAAACCGCCGAAATCACCATAGATACTAAAAGGAGAAGGCCAATAACCAACACCATTCCGAAGGAAATAACCCGGTCCAGGATCATTTGCATATAGGTAGACTTCTTAGCGGCAACATTCCAGATATTATTCATCGCCATTTTCAACTGAAAAAAAACTCCTGTAGCACCAAAAAGCAATAATGCAATTCCAAATATAAGGGCCCAGGTAGAATCGTCGGAGACAGCGGCATTACTCACAATAGCTTCAATAGCCTTTGCAGAATCCTGACCAATAAATTCCCCGATTTCAGAAGTTATACGCACCTGGACTTTCTCCTGATCAAAAAAATAGCTTGCAATGGTTACAACAATAATTAGTAAGGAGGGTAGAGAAAATAATGTATAATAGGCAATGGTCGCACTTCTGGCGTAGGGTTCATTGCGATTCCAGCTGATATAAGCTTTTTTTAGTAAATTAAAAAAGGTCTTGAAGAAACTCATTTCAGGTATTTACTCTTCAAAAGTTCCAAATGGTGAATGGTATGTCCTATGGTGATAAAACCTATAGCTCCGGCACTGGTGGGGTTGTTGTTCACCACTCCTCTACGTTGAAGCATTTCTTCAGAAAAGCTCATATAAAGATCAATCCCTGAATTCCTTAGGTTCTCAAATTCTATTTTGAAATCCTGAAGATCCCGCCGGTTTGCTTCTGATGCAGGTACATAGGCATCATGATCGAATCCCGGGAGAGAAGTTTTGTCATTTCTGGCTATACTCAAAGCCCGATACTGGAAAATACGCTCAACGTCAATCATATGCTGAAGCACTTCTGCTAAAGTCCATTTCCCGGCGTCATAACTAAACTTTAATTTTTCCGGAGTAATTATACTAAGGATTTCATTCAGATCTTTTTGATTTTCCTTAAGTAAACTTCCCAGCGTACTATCGCCGGGAAGTTTATTTATATAGGTTTGATAAAATTCGTGGTAATCTCCTCTATTTAAATCTGAAACTTTCATTACGCGGAATTTCTACTTGCATTAATATTACCGTATAAAGAACGGGTTACCATCTTTTCATAGATCTCCAGTAATTCTTTAGAGGATTTCCCCTGCCCCTGTAGTTCCTGAACTTTTCGCAAAGCATGCTGCTGAATAGTCAATAAAGGTAGCACGATTCGTTCCCGTGCCTGAATAGAAGCTTTTCCTGCTGGTTGATTTTCTAACAATTCTTTATAACCGGTCACCTTCAGTAACATTCTTTTTGTGCGTTCATATTCTTCAAAAATCAACTGCCAGAACTCTCCAAATTCTTTATCATCTTTCATATAAGCAGTTAAAGCAAAGAAGGACTTAGTAAGGCTCATCATGCTGTTTTCCAGCAGGGTTTTGAAAAACACAGAATTATTATAGAGGTGTTTCACCTTATCAAACTCTCCTTCTTTTTCGTAATGTTCCATTGCGGTTCCTACCCCGAAAAATCCAGGTACATTTTGTTTTAATTGGCTCCAACTACCCACAAAAGGAATTGCTCTTAGATCTGATAAATTCAGTTTTGCTGACTTGTTCCTTTTTGAAGGTCGGCTACCAATATTTGTCTTCGCATAGTATTTCAGCGTACTCATTTTTTCCAGGTAAGGAATAAATTTTGGGTGCTGCTTAAAATCTTTATAAGTATTGTAGCTAATTTCAGCGAGATTATTCATTGTTTCCCGGTCCTCATCAGAAAGGATGTTTTTCCCTTCACTGAAGATCTCATTGGAAACCCCGGAACTTAGCAACTGTTCTAAATTATACCTACAGCTATCCTGAGTACCAAAATTTGAGCTAATTGTCTGCCCCTGAACCGTAAGCTGAATTTCTTCATTTTCAATTCCCTTGCCTAAAGATGCATAGAATTGATGGGTTTTTCCACCTCCGCGTGCCGGCGGTCCTCCTCGACCATCAAAAAACACCACTTTGATATCATATTTTCTGGAAATCTCAGTGAGCATTTCTTTAGCCTTGTAAATACTCCAGTTTGCCATTAAATAACCACCGTCTTTCGTACCATCGCTAAAGCCCAACATTATTGTCTGCTTGTTTCCACGTCGCTTCAGGTGTTTCTTATACACCGGATTATTATATAGGACCTCCATCACCTTGTGCGCATTTTGAAGATCAGGTACAGTTTCAAATAAAGGGATAATATCTACCGAAGGCTTCTCCCAGCCGCATAATCGCATAAAAGCAAAAGGTTGCAAAACACCTTGTACGCTTCCGCAGTTACTTATAATATACCTGTTGGCTCCATGTTCCCCATTGGTCTGCTGAATGGATTGCATTGCATAAATTGATGACAAGGTAGCCTTAGCCATTCCCTCCTTCATGTTTTCCGGATCTATGCTCCCCTGAACTTTTGTTAACTCATCAATTTGCTCTTCATCACTTAGCTCTGAATATTTTTTACTGAAAAGATCAGGTTTATACTGCTCAATTTCTTCAAGAACTTCGTTATGTATACTTGAATCCTGACGTATATCGAGCGTCCCGAAATGGTATCCAAAAAGATTGATCTTATTGAGAAGATCATCTACCTCTTCTATGAACAAAGACTGATGTTTATCTAAAACTATTTGCTTGATTGTTTGCAATTTAGACTTCAGTTCTTCAAGTGAAATTTTAATCTTTCCGGTTTTGGAAATAGCACTGGCGTAGAGCTTGGGTTCAATTTCGGATATAATTTCATCTACCTCACTAAAGGTTAGACGGCGTTTTAATTTCCTAAGATCCCTGTAATAATTAAGGAGAATTGTAGACCTAAGCCTCTTTGCCACTTTTAGAGTGATTTCGGTAGTAACGAACGGGTTTCCATCCCTGTCACCTCCGGGCCAGAATCCAAGATTAATTACCTGGTTTCCGGGATCTTCCCCATCAAAAATATTTTGTTGCAGATAGCTATATATCTGACTCACACTTTGATAAAAGACATTCTCAAAATACCAGATAAGACTCACCGCTTCATCATAAGGCGATGGCTTTTCTTTCTTGAAAAACGGAGTTTTACCAAGTTGCGCCAGCAAATTCTTAATTTTTGTAAGATCATTTTTCTGTACCGCATTATCAAGATCGGTAATGATCCCCAAAACTGCTCCCGGATAAAATTGGGTTGGGTGAGCCGTTAAGGTAGGTCTTACCTTGAACCGCTTCAGATATTCTCTTAATTCAGAAGTTTTATTAGCGGCCTCAGCCTCTTCTTTTATATTTCTCAGCGTTCCGTGGCCATCCATATTATTTACCACAGGGAAGGCTGCATCTTCAATAGCATCAAACAATACAACCTGCCTTTCTATATACTGGATAAACCTAAAAAGCAGGGCATTTTTTTCTTCTTCTGAAGGATCTTCCTGGTACTTATTGAAAAAAGTTTCAATTATCTCTGAAGGATTCTTTTTTTCGGCAAAACCGGCTTCACATAGCTCCTGAAACAAAGGCAACAAGGCCCCTGTTTTTTTAATGTCATCAAATGGCAAGGTTAGAAAAATGCTGTTGTAAACCTGGTATTTTGCTAGTACACTTTCATTAAATCTTTCCAGCTTTGGTTCTCTATGCATAATCTTAATTGGTGTTTAATTAAATGTATAAAAAAACCCTTTAAACAAAGTAGCCTAAAGGGTTTTTAGTAAAAGTTTAGGACACTTTATAAGCTCTGAAAAATTGAGTGCATTAAACGTTTCTTGTCGTTCAAACTCTCCTCCAGAGAGATCATAGTCTCCGTTCTGTATACCCCTTCGATATCATCTAATTGAAAGATGATCTCTTTGGCGTGTTGTGTATTACGCGCCCTTATTTTACAGAAAACATTAAATTTCCCGGTAGTTACGTGAGCAACAGTAACAAAAGGAATTTCGTTTATTCGCTCTAAAACAAATTTGGTTTGAGAAGTATTTTTAAGGAACACCCCTACGTAAGCGATAAAGGCGTAACCTAGTTTTTTATAGTCTAATGTTAGAGAAGAACCTGTAATGATTCCTGCTTCTTCCATCTTTTTAACCCTTACGTGAACGGTTCCGGCCGATATTAATAATTTCTTTGCAATATCGGTAAATGGGGTCCTGGTATTCTCGATAAGCATATCAAGAATCTGGTGGTCTGTTTCGTCTAATTTAAACTTAGCCATTTTTCAAATCTCTTTTTTAATGAAGTTCAAAATTAGTACAAAATCATTGAATTATTACTAAGTATTTTGAGAATTATTCACATTTAAGCGTCAAAATCTTGCCATTTAGGACAATTTTATTAACTATAACGTTTTCGCGCAACTCAGGTAGGTTCGGGAATTCTATTTCCTGGTTAATTACATCAATTTCCTGATGCCCGAAATTTGAGATTTGAGGGGCGATTTTTTCAATTATTGGTACAAAAATTAACGTTTCATTTTCTAATTCTTCTTTATATTGAATAGATATATCTAATTTCTGATTATCTATCAATACATTTCTAAGGATTATATCATTAAAAAGTTTCTCGTTTTGGGGGATTTCCAGGTAATTTGAAGACGAAATTCCTGAATATTTTTCGGAAGTGACAGAGTTTAATGCTGAAACCAAAGCAGCAAAAACATACTCCCTGACTTTTTCGCGTTTATAATCGCTTAGCGCATGTCCCGCCTCGAACAAAATAGTAGGTACTCCGAGGGTCTGAAAACTATCTCCTGTACAATTAATGTTATAAGCATCGTCATATCTTCCTATTCTTCCGGGTAACACACCTTGAAGATCATTAAAGATGTTGACTATAACCTGCATACTTTTTTCCCGTTCGGGATACATCTTCCTATTGGTGTCCATTGAAGGAGTTAAAAAGGACAGCGTCGCAGGCTGGGCTAACTTCCCTGCACTAAAAATAGTGCGCTGATCATGGAGATTTAAACAAAAATCAGGTTGAAATTCATCAAATTCCTTTCTCAAGATCCTACTTTCCGGTTCTTTAAGAGCCTTCGCATCCCTATTAAGATCGGTTTCATTAGCATTAAACCTGGTATAGGCTCTGGCTCCATCGGGATTTAGCATTGGAATAATACGAATTGTGCACTTCGATAATATAGAAGCTAGCACAGAATCATCTTTTAAACCAGAAGCAGCGTTTAAAAGATCAAAGATAGCCTTAGTGGTTGTAGATTCATTTCCGTGCATTTGAGACCATGCTAAGATCTTAATACTACCAGATCCAATTTCAACGCGATGAATAGGTTTTCCTAAAACCGATCTCCCGATTTCTTTTATGCGGAAGTTTTCTGAATGCTTTTTAAGCAGAGGATTGATATGCTCTAAATGTAAATACCGACCCTCAATCGTATTTTCTTTAATTGATGAGTAAGCTTCCATTACCGTATTGAG
>DATISX010000209.1:0-10593 GCA_035468275.1 Salegentibacter sp. | reverse complement strand
ATCAACAATACAGGGACTTTTTCCACCGAGTTCAAGGATAACTTTACTCAAATGTTCGGCAGCCGCCTTCATGACTATTTTTCCAACCCGAGAACTTCCGGTAAAGAAAATCACATCAAAGGGAAAATGAAACAGGTTTTGATTTGTTTCCTTTCCACCTTGTACCAGGCTTATATATTCCGAAGGGAAAAATTCCTCGATCATTTCCTCCATTATTTTAGAGGTATTCGGGGAATCCGGAGAAGGTTTTAGAATCGCACAACACCCGGATGAGATCGCACCAATCAATGGGTTGATACAAAGCTGAAATGGATAATTCCACGGAGAAATAATGAGGCCAATACCCAGAGGCTCATAGAGGATTTTTGAGCTGGAAGGCAATAAAGGCAAGGGTGTAGAAACTTTTTTTGCTCTGGCCCATTTTTTAAGGTTTTTTAGATGAAAATCTATTTCCTGTAAGACTATGCTTACTTCAGTTAAAAAAGCCTCCTCCTTACTTTTATTAAGATCTTCAGCCAAAGCTTCATAAATACTATCTTCATATTTTAAAACGGCCTTTTTTAGTTTCTTTAATTGATCTATTCTGAAAGGAATTTCCTTCGTGCGATGCGACCGGTAAAATTCTTTCTGACTTTTATAGATCGCTTCAATATTATTAGTTGATGTTTCTTCCATATTTAATTAGTGCTTCTTCCTTTAAACTCATCCATAGTTTTATAAACTCCTATTAGCCTTCCCACAAACCAGTCATAAAACCAGATGGGAAACAGCCCCTGAGAAAATCTAACAAATCTCATACTCCAGGGCATACTTAGGAAAATCCGGTCTTTCTCAATAGCTCTTATAATTTTTGAAGCGACCTTATCTTTATCCAGAATCGGAATTAATGATTTCACGCC
Source organism: Salegentibacter sp. (assembly GCA_035468275.1). Lineage (GTDB taxonomy): Bacteria > Bacteroidota > Bacteroidia > Flavobacteriales > Flavobacteriaceae > Salegentibacter. The sequence goes on along the minus strand of DATISX010000209.1, from coordinate 9,694 downwards.
GTCAAACATTCCGGTATTGATATAATAAGGAGTCACCGTAGTCACCCCAACTCCGGTTTTTAGATCCTTCATCTCGAGTCTCAAACTATCAGACCAACCGGTACAAGCCCATTTACTTCCGGCATAAATCGCCATTTTGGGATTGGAAACCAATCCGGCTGATGAAGCTATATTACAAATATGTCCAAACTTTCTGGAAATCATTTCAGGTAGAAATTGTTGGGTGAGATGCATCGGGGCAAGGGCATTAACAGCCATGGTTTTATCTATAGCTTCAGAATTTGATTCGTGGAAATAACCTCCAAACACAATACCTGCATTATTGATTAGAATATCAACAGGACCTATTTCACGCTGATTATTAACCGCGAGTTCCTTTACCTTTTCCGTTTCAGTAATATCAATTTCAAAGGCATGCACCTCGCCAAGGGCCTCCAGTTCCCGCTGCGTTTCCTTCAATTTTGTGGCATCGAAGTCCCAGATAATTAGTTTTCCCCCTTTTTCCAGGACTTTCCGGCCCATTAATTTACCAATACCTGAGGCGCCACCGGTTATGAGAACACATTTGGATTTAATTTTGGTCATCTTTTTATTGTTCTGTTTAATATTTTAACTACAAAATTAAACAATTTAACATTTTGATAAATAAGACTCTTTCAAATATTATTTAGATTTGTTTATCTTTAAATTACTATGGAATTAATAAAACAAAACTTTAGCATAAAAGACCTTGAAAATTTAACTGGAATCAAGGCGCACACCATAAGGATTTGGGAAAAAAGATATAATATTCTTAATCCCGATCGCACTGCTACTAATATAAGAACTTATGATAGTTCTAACCTGCAGAAGCTCCTTAATATCTCATTTCTTAATGAACATGGATATAAGATCTCGCGTATTTCTAAACTTAATGACGAGGAAATCAGTAAAATGGTTAGAAATATCAATGCAAAAGCAAGTACCGAGAATCGCGCCTTGAATGCGCTAAAGCTCTCCATGATAAACTTTGATGAAGAGCTCTTCAATAAAACTTATGAGGGTCTGCGCAAGGATAAAAGTTTTAGAGATATTTTCCACCAGGTTTTTTTACCCTTTCTGGGGAACATTGGAGTGTTGTGGCAAACTGACACTATAAAACCTATCCACGAACATTTCGTAGTAGATTTAATAAAGCAAAAAATTTACCTCCACCTGGCGGAGATCAAAAAAACCAATAAACCAACCAAAGATAAACTCTATGTTCTTTTCCTTCCCGAAAATGAAATTCATGACATTGGTATCATTTACCTATACTATGAATTGATCTACAATCATAGAAACGCTATCTATCTTGGTCCCAGCCTACCCTTATCAGACCTTAGTTACCTTATGGAACGCCACGAGGAAATCTGTTTTCTGAGTTATTTAACCACTTCTCCAATAGACGTAAAAACATTTATCAAAGAATTTGAAAAGCAGGTTTGTCAGAAAAAGAATTATGAGCTCCTTTTATTCGGCCAGAAATTAAAAGACGTGGATACCAGTAAATTCCCCCCATTTATTAAAAAATTCGATAATCTCAACCAGTTTCTTTTGAGTCTATGAAAAAATCTGTTTCTATAATTGGCTCGGGCTTCGCTTCCCTTGCGGCCGCCTGCTATTTAGCCCGGGACGGCTACGAGGTGGAGATTTTCGAAAAAAATGAAACCATCGGTGGTAGGGCCAGGCAGTTAAAAAAAGACGGATTTACTTTTGACATAGGTCCAACCTGGTACTGGATGCCCGATGTTTTTGAGCGTTTTTTCGCAGACTTTGGGAAAACTCCCAATGATTTTTATGAACTGGAAAAATTAAATCCGGCTTATAAAGTTTTCTTCGGAAAAGAGGACAGCATAACTATTGAAGATACGCTCGAAAAAATCTATAAAGCCTTTGAGACCGAAGAGCCCGGAAGCGCAAAAAAGCTGGAAAAATTCATTGCTGAAGCCCTTGACAATTACAATATCGCGATAAAACAGCTGGTTTACCGCCCTGGACTTTCACCACTGGAACTAATAACACCCGCCACCGCAAAGAAGCTTGGTAGTTTTTTCAGCACTATTTCAAAGGAAGTCAGGAAAGAATTTACCAACCCTAAACTCATTCAGATTCTGGAATTCCCCGTGTTATTCCTTGGTGCAAAAGCAAGCAATACCCCGGCATTTTACAGTTTTATGAACTACGCCGATTTTGGCCTGGGCACCTGGCATCCAAAAGGCGGAATGTATAAAGTGATTGAAGGTATTGAGCAACTCGCCATTTCCCTGGGAGTAAAATTAAACACCAGTGCTCCTGTAGAAAAAATATTTGTTAAGAATGACACGGCAACCGGAATTCTGGTAAACGAAAAACGTATTAAAAGCGACTATGTTCTAAGCGGTGCCGATTATCACCATACCGAAACACTTTTACCAAAAGACAACAGGCAGTATTCTGAAAGCTACTGGGATAAAAAAACTTTTGCCCCCTCTTCCCTTTTATTTTATGTGGGCTTTGATAAAAAACTGGCCAACATAACCCATCACAGTCTCTTTTTTGATACTGATTTTGAAAAACATGCCCGTGCTATTTATGATGATGCCAAATGGCCGGAAGATCCTCTTTTCTACGCGAGTTTCCCTTCTGTTACCGATGGGTCTTCGGCTCCACAGGGAAAGGAAGCCGGAATATTTTTAATTCCCCTGGCCCCTGATGTAGAAGATTCCGAAGTAATAAGGGATGAATATTTTATGAAAATCATTACCCGCTTCGAACATATCACACAACAAAAAGTAACAGACAATATTTTATTTAAGGAGTCTTTTTGTGTAAATGATTTTAAGCAGGAATACAATTCTTATAAGGGCAATGCTTACGGTTTGGCAAATACGCTTTTTCAAACTGCATTTTTAAGACCAAAATTAAAAAGTAAAAAGGTTCACAACCTGTTTTTTACCGGACAGTTAACTGTTCCCGGGCCCGGAGTACCTCCTTCGCTCATCTCGGGAAAACTTGCAGCAGGACTTATTCAAAATTCAAAAAAATAGCTATGAAAGCAATCTTCGACAACCTCTCACACACCTGTAGCAAAAGCGTGACCCACGCCTACAGTACTTCTTTCTCCACGGCTACCCGTATGTTGGCACCTTCAATTAGACAGGATGTTTACAACATTTACGGCTTCGTGCGACTGGCCGATGAAATTGTGGATAGTTTTCACGATTATGATAAGGAAAAACTTTTTAACGATTTCGAGCGGGACATGCATCTGGCTATTGAGAATAAAATCTGCCTAAACCCTATTCTTAATGCTTTCCAGGAAACAGTTCACAAATACAATATAGAAGCTTCCCTCTACAATGCTTTTATGAAAAGTATGCGACAAGACCTTTATAAATCAGAATACTCATCTTTTGAAGATTACAAGGAATACATCTACGGAAGTGCCGATGTAGTTGGGCTTATGTGCCTGAAAGTCTTTGTAAAAGGTGATTCTGAAAAATATGAAGAATTAAAAAATTCGGCAATGAGCCTGGGTTCTGCATTTCAGAAAGTTAATTTTCTACGAGATTTGAAAGCAGATTACGAAGACCTTAACCGCAGCTATTTTCCACACACCAACCTGGCACAATTAGATGAAGCCGGAAAAAAACAAATTATTGATGAAATAGACGCCGATTTCAAACACGGATTTGAAGGCATAGCAAAATTACCTGTAGAGTCAAAATTTGGAGTATACACGGCATTTATTTACTATAAAAAATTGCTACACAAACTTAAGAATACCCCACCAATGGAAATTAAGAACCGCCGCATCAGAGTTTCTGATTATCAGAAGGTAGGTTTGCTGGCAAAATCGTATATTTCGTATAGATTAAACCTAATTTAAAATGAGCATTATACTTTGGATTGCTGTTTTTCTGGGCACCTTTATTATAATGGAAGGTATGGCCTGGTTTACCCATAAATATATTATGCATGGGGTCTTGTGGTCTTTACATAAGGATCACCATCGCAAAGATCACAGTCATTGGTGGGAACGCAATGACCTATTTTTTATCTTTTATGCTTTGGTGAGCATAGGTTTTTTCCTGTTATGGAGAAACGAAGGGGTTTGGTTTGGCTTGCCTGTGGGTCTTGGAATCCTGGCCTACGGAATTACTTATTTTACCGTTCACGATATTTTTATTCATCAGCGGTTTAAAATTTTCAGGAATGCAAATAACCGATTTGCCAAAGGTATACGAAGAGCTCATAAAATGCATCACAAACATCTGGGGAAAGACGATGGCGAATGTTTTGGAATGCTATGGGTGCCATTAAAATATTTCAGAAAATAACATCTATTTTCCATCGTTACTAACCTATGCAGGTACCTAAATATTTTTATGTAATTGTAGGAGGCGGTCTCGCAGGATTGCAGCTTGCCCGGCAACTTAGCCGGGATATTTTTTTTAAGGGAAAACAGATCGCGGTAATAGATCCTGATTTTAAGGCCCCATCAAAGACATGGAGTTTCTGGGAAAAAGCTGAAGGCAAATGGGAAAATTTAGTCTCAAAGAGCTGGAAAGACGGCAGGTTTATTACTTCGGAACTAAATAAAAGATTGGACCTGGAACCCTACCGTTATAAAATGATAAAAGCCGAAGATTTCTACAGAGAGACTCTGTCCGAGCTCCAATCCTCTCCCGATATCTACTTAATTCGTGATGAAATTTCAGAAATAGATCCGGTTACCCGCAAAGCTATAGGCCAACTGGATAATTATACCGCAACCCATTTTTTCGACAGTCGCGTTAACCCCGAGTATCTGGAGGAAGGAAAACACACTTTAATTTATCAGCATTTCAAAGGTTGGGAGATAGAAACATCTGAACCGGTTTTTTCTCCTGAAGAATTCACAATGATGGATTATCGCCTGAAATATAAAGATGCCACCGCTTTTACATACGTTTTACCCGTTTCCGAAACAAAGGCTCTTGTAGAATACACCTTCTTCACACCCTTTTTAACTGAAGAAAGTGTCTACGATGAAATGCTTAAGCGTTATCTCAAAGAGTTCCTTAAAGTGAAAGACTTCAGGATTATTTCTACTGAAACCGGCATCATCCCAATGACCGATTTCCCTTTCGAGGCAGAAAACACCTCAAAGATCACTAAAATTGGTACCGGCGGCGGATGGGTAAAGGCTTCCACCGGTTATTCCTTTAAGAATACAGAGAAGATGGTGGATACTATTATCGATAATATCAAAAGCGGAAAACTACCCGGGGAAAACCTTATCAGTAAGAAATTCAAAAGATACGATGGGATTTTTCTGGATGTGCTGGCCCATAACAACCAGAAAGGAGAAGATATCTTCACTAAATTCTACACAAAAAACACCCCTGAAGAGATCTTTAGCTACCTCGATCAAGAAACAGTATTTTCGGAAGACCTTAAAATTATGATGTCACTTTACAGCTTTGATTTCATAAAATCCTTTTTCAGGAAAAACTTCTAAAAAGGTTATTCGGCTATTAGTTCGTCCAGCTTGTTTCTCAATTTCTGACTATTCCAATCGGCGGCTCCAATTTTTCTAATAATGATTTCCCCCTTTTTATCGATGAGATAAGTGGTAGGAAGAGAGTAGCCATCCATAGGTTTAGGATCTTCGGATAGCATCCTGTAACTGGGAATATCAAATTCTTTTGAATCAAGAAATTTTTGAGTGGTGCTGTGTTCTTCTCCTGAAACAAAATAGAAGTCTACCTTATCCTTATAATCTTCATATAAAGCCTGGAAGCTCGGCATTTCGGCAATACAAGGCGGACACCAGGTAGCCCAGTAATTCACAATTACCACTTCGCCTTCAGAATCTGAAAAATCAATTCTCTCTCTCTCACTGTTTTCAAGAACCCAGTTATAATCGGTTAGTTTTTCGCGATCTTCCTCATCGGTAACCGAGGGACTAAAGGAAAAAACCTTATTTACAAATATTTGGATAGGTTTGCGGGTTTGGGGAATTATGAGGATTAGTATCAATACTATGAAGATAATATTGGACCATTGATTTTTGAAAAACTTCATAAAGCAAATTTCAGGTTTAGACGAGAAACAAAGGTAAACTTAACAAATCAATTTCGGGCAAAAAAAAATCCCGCCGATGATGTGGCGGGATTTTATCATTTTAAATAAACCTGTCTTATTTAAGCGACATTCTGCTTTTTGATCAGGTTTAGGGCCGAACCGTGCCTAAACCATTCAATTTGAGAATTGTTATAAGTATGATTGGCTTTTATGATATCCTTACTACCATCGGCGTGAACCACTTCAATAGTAATCTGCTTGTTTGGCGCAAAGTCTTCCAAATCTATTAGGTTAAAGGTATCGTCTTCCTGAATAAGGTCATAGTCACTTTCCTTATCAAAAGTCACCCCCAGCAAACCTTGCTTTTTTAGGTTTGTCTCGTGAATTCGGGCAAAAGATTTAACCAGTACCACCTTCACTCCAAGGTGACGTGGCTCCATAGCTGCGTGCTCCCTGGAGGAACCTTCTCCATAGTTATGGTCTCCAACCACAACAGTTGGAACCCCCGCTTTTTTGTATTCACGCTGTACGCTAGGCACACCATCATACTCACCGGTTAGTTGGTTCTTAACAAAATTTGTTTTCTTATTGTAAGCATTGATGGCCCCAATAAGCATATTATTGGAAATATTATCAAGGTGACCACGGTAACGTAACCACGGCCCGGCCATTGAAATATGGTCTGTAGTACATTTTCCAAATGCTTTTATAAGTAATTTGGCTCCGGTAATGTTTTTACCATTCCAGGGCTCAAAAGGAGTCAACAATTCTAATCGCTCACTATCTGCAGCTACTTTCACCTCAACAGAATTTCCGTCCTCTTTTGGTGGTATATAACCTGCATCTTCAACGGCGAAACCTTTTTCTGGCAATTCTATACCTTTTGGTTCGTCCAACATTACTTCTTCCCCATCTTCATTGATAAGCTTATCACGGGTTGGATCGAAATCAAGACGACCTGATATAGCAATAGCGGCAACCATTTCCGGTGAACCTACGAATGCGTGTGTATTCGGGTTACCATCCGCACGTTTCGAGAAGTTACGATTAAAAGAATGCACAATGGTATTCTTTTCTTCTCCCTTACGGTCACTTCTATCCCACTGGCCAATACATGGTCCGCAGGCATTGGTAAATATAGTTGCGTCAAGATCTTCAAAGATTTGTAACAACCCGTCACGCTCGGCGGTAAATCTAATTTGTTCTGATCCCGGATTGATTCCGAAATCTGATTTAGCTCTAATTTTCTTATCCACAGCCTGTTTTGCAATTGAAGCTGCACGGGTAAGATCTTCATATGAAGAGTTCGTACAGGAACCAATAAGTCCCCAGTCTACATTTATAGGCCAGTCATTTTCTTTGGCTTTAACCCCCATTTCTGAAATTGGGGTGGCAAGATCCGGAGTAAAAGGTCCGTTAAGGTGAGGTTTTAATTCTGAAAGGTTGATCTCGATTAGTTCATCGAAATATTGCTCAGGGTTGGCATAGACTTCGTCATCTCCTGTTAAGTGTTCTCTCACTTGATTAGCAGCTTCAGCAACATCAGCACGATCGGTAGCTCTCAGGTAACGCTCCATGGAATCGTCGTATCCAAAAGTTGAAGTTGTGGCTCCTACCTCAGCTCCCATATTACAAATAGTTCCTTTTCCGGTAGCCGACATTGAACGAGCTCCTTCACCAAAATATTCTATAATAGCTCCGGTTCCACCCTTAACGGTAAGAATTCCGGCTACTTTTAAGATCACATCTTTTGCTGAGGTCCATCCGGAAAGTTTCCCGGTTAGCTTCACTCCAATAAGTTTTGGAAATTTAAGTTCCCAGGCCATTCCGGCCATAACATCAACAGCATCTGCACCACCAACACCAATAGCGACCATTCCAAGACCACCGGCATTTACAGTGTGCGAATCTGTACCGATCATCATTCCTCCGGGGAAAGCATAATTTTCAAGCACTACCTGGTGGATTATCCCTGCTCCCGGTTTCCAGAAACCAATTCCGTATTTATTAGAAACCGATTCTAAAAATTCAAAAACTTCATGACTTGATTTATTGGCAGCCTGTAAATCTATTACGGCACCCATTTTGGCCTGGATAAGATGATCACAATGTACAGTAGTTGGAACTGCTACCTCTTTTTTCCCGGCTTGCATAAATTGCAGCAAAGCCATTTGAGCAGTTGCATCCTGGCAGGCTATCCTGTCTGGAGCAAAATCTACATAGTCTTTTCCTCTTTGGTAAGCCTCTTTTACTTCGCCATCCCACAAGTGAGAATAAAGGATTTTTTCTGAAAGGGTTAAAGGTTTTCCAACCACCTCGCGGGCTTTATTCACTCGCTCGGGCATTTGGCTGTAAACCTTCTTGATCATATCAATATCGAATGCCATATTTGTTATTTTTAAGTTCTAAAAAGTCTGGCAAATTTACGGAATTCAAGCGGATTTTAAAAATTAGAACCTAATATCAGAATTTAATGAAAATAATTTAATTATCTTCAAATTATATAGGCTAAAATTATCGAATATTAAAATTAGTAATAAGAAATTACGATATTGACAATTAGGGTGTATCCTATCGTAAAGAAATCCTTTTAAAATAATTCTTTAATTATTTTCTCTTCGGAAATGCCTTCGGCTTCAGCCTTGTAATTTTTTATAATTCGATGCCTCAGGATGCTAATAGCAACTTTCTGTACATCTTCGATATCAGGGGAGAATTTCCCGTTTACCGCAGCATTTGCCTTGGCAGCGAGAATTAAATTTTGGGAAGCTCTGGGACCTGCACCCCAATCGAGGTAATTTTTAACCAGTTCCGGTGCTCCATCCGCCGTTGGACGGGTTTTCCCAACCAGCCTTACTGCATATTCCACAACATTATCGGCTACGGGAATTCTTCTAACAAGATGCTGAAACTGGATAATTTCTTCAGCATTAAACAGCGCTTCAACTTCAACTTCATCATCAGAAGTGGTGTTTTTTACAACCATTACTTCTTCTTCAAAACTTGGATATTCCAGATTGATAGCAAACATAAACCGGTCTAATTGAGCCTCCGGCAACGGATATGTTCCCTCCTGTTCAATAGGGTTTTGAGTTGCCAGAACAAAATAGGGTTTTGCAAGTTTATAATGATGACCGGCAACGGTGACGGCCCTTTCCTGCATAGCCTCAAGTAAAGCCGCCTGGGTTTTTGGTGGGGTCCTGTTTATCTCATCAGCCAATACGATATTGGCGAAGATTGGACCTTTTATAAATTTGAATTGCCTGTTTTCATCCAAAATTTCGGCCCCTAAAATGTCACTGGGCATTAAGTCTGGAGTAAACTGAATTCGTTTAAAATCCAGACCGAGGGTTTGTGCAATAGTATTAACCATTAAAGTTTTGGCCAATCCCGGCACCCCTATTAACAAAGAATGCCCTCCGGAAAAAACGGAGAGCAAAATTTGATCTATAACTTTATCCTGTCCAACGATAATCCTGGCAATTTCTTTTTTCAATTGCCGGTTTTTCTCAACCAGTTTCTCTACCAGTGCAACGTCAGACATAAGTTTTTAATTTTTCAGCCAGTTACTGCTGTAATCGCAGTCCCGGTATTTACCGCTAACCTTCACATAGGTTTCACCAAT
>DATISX010000208.1:0-3653 GCA_035468275.1 Salegentibacter sp. | reverse complement strand
AGGTCGTCATCAAATTCTCCTGAATTTTCGTCCTCTTCAACGATGAATTCTTTATCCGGAGCTGAATCCGGCAATTGCCCGTGGACAAACATTAAATTAGGATAGTCGCGGCCTTCTTCGATTTCAGCGATTTCGCCAAGTTCAATCAGGAAGGTCCACATATTCAGAAAATCGTAAACATAGATGATTTTCCTGTTTTTATCATCCAATACACTATCCAGAGTTGTTTCATTCATAAGGCGAACTTCTCCGCCCATATCGAACTGGGAAACTTCTTCGCCCTGGTTCCATTCTTCGTCGCTCAGGTAAAAAGAAGCCATTTCAGTTCCATCAAATCCAAATGACTGGACTATTGAATTATGAAGGTCTTCCAATGTACTTTCCTGAAGTATTTCTATATCCCTGAACACATCTTCTTCTGCATCGAGAATTACCCTAAATCTGTAAACCATAATAAAAATTTTAAGCAGCCAAAGTTACAGCTTTTAGATGAGAATGAAAGTTATTTGGTAAATCTGTGCAGGGTATAGGTCATCGCTGCCAGGAGGAAAAATGCGCCTACCTGATGTGCTACTCCCAGCCATACCGGAACATGTAGTATCAATGTAAAAATACCGAGGACGAATTGCACTCCTAGTAATATTAGGAGCGTATTTATAGCTGTTTTGTGCTGGTGCTCAGGAGCTAATTTTCTGGATTTGTACCAGATGTAAAGAATCACTCCAACCACGACATAAGCAAGATATCTATGCACAAACTGGACTCCGCTTTTACCTTCTAATAAATTCATGAGAAGAGTTTCCTTTTCGATCCATACGGTTTCATGAATAAGTTTTCCTTCGGCCATAAGTGGCCAGGAATTATGGATGAGCCCGGCTTGCAGACCGGCAACGAAAGCTCCCCAAATTATTTGGAGGATAAGAATTATCATTCCGAATCTTAGCAGGTTTCTAAAACTCTTATTAATACTACTGCGATTAGGATAAATTAGATCCAGGGCCACCCATAAAGTATAAGCAAAAGTTAGAAATGCAGTTACCAGGTGGGCTGCCAGTCTATAATGACTTACATCGGGCATATCTACCAGTCCGCTTTTCACCATGTACCAGCCCAGAAATCCCTGAAATGCTCCTAGAAACAGTAAAATGAGGGATTTTTTAATTGTTGGCCCGGTGAGTTGTTTGGTAATGATAAAATATAAAAACGGAATGATGAAAACTATTCCAATTAACCTACCAAGCACCCGGTGAAGCCATTCCCAGAAATAAATACCTTTAAATTCCTCGAGAGTGAAATGGTAATTTTTCTTTTGGTATTCGGGGAACTGCTTGTAATACTCAAATTCTGCTATCCAATCCTGTTCATTTAAAGGTGGAATAGTACCGGTTATAAGTTTATAATCAGAAATCGATAAACCTGAGTGTGTTAGCCGTGTTATCCCGCCCACGATAACCATGACGAAAATTAAAATGCAACCCGTAAACAGCCAGTAAACTACTTTTTTATTGTCTTTCATTTTCTGAAAATAATAGGCTCATAAAATAATTTTAAAGGAACCTCAGTTAGCCGTTAAACCAAGCTCCTTTCCTTTTTTCAGCATTAATTCCCGGGCAGCTTCATGTTCATTCGGAATTTCACCTTCCAGGATTGCTTCTTTTATAGTTTCTTTAATAATTCCGATTTCTCTGGAAGGTTTTATATTGAAGGTTTCCATGATTTCCTCACCACTCACCGGGGGCTGGAAATTGCGAACGTGGTCCCGTTCTTCCACTTCCTTCATCTTGGAACGCACCAGTTTAAAGTTGTTATGATACTTCTTAAAGCGTTTAGGATTTTTTGTGGTAATATCGGCTTCGCAAAGTGTCATGAGATCTTCGATGTCTTCGCCCGCATCAAAGATTAGTCTTCGCACAGCTGAATCGGTTACATCGTTATCAACTATAGCGATTGGCCTGGAACTCATAAGTACGAGTTTCTGAACATATTTCATTTTTTCGTTCAGAGGCAAACGCATGCGTTTAAATAGTTTATAAACCATTTTTGCTCCAACAAATTCATGCCCGTGAAAAGTCCATCCTATTTTTTTATGGAATTTCTTGGTAGGTGCTTTCCCTATGTCGTGAAGCAGTGCCGCCCACCTTAGCCAGAGATTTTCTGTCTTTTCTGAAATATTATCAACCACCTCCAAAGTATGCCAGAAGTTGTCTTTATGGCGTTGGCCTTCAATTTCATCAATGCCTTCCAGGGCAGTAAGTTCAGGCATAATTATATGAAGCAACCCGGTTTTATGTAGCAGGGCGAATCCTTTTGAAGGTTTTTCGGCAAGCATTATTTTATGCAGCTCGTCGGTAATCCTTTCTTTAGAAATTATTTTGATTCGGTTTTTATTCCTGGTAATCGCATCTAACGAATCTTTTTCAATCTTAAAATTTAATTGAGAGGCAAACCTGATGGCTCTCAACATCCTAAGCGGATCATCAGAATAAGTAATATCAGGATCCAGCGGAGTTCTGATGATTTTGGTTTTTAAATCTTCGGAACCGTCAAAAGGATCCAAAAGGTCTCCGTAATTTTTTTGATTTAGTGCAAGGGCCAGGGCATTTATAGTGAAATCCCTGCGATTCTGATCGTCTGCCAGGCTTCCGTCTTCTACCAATGGTTTCCTGCTATCCTCTTGATAGCTCTCTGTACGTGCTCCTACGAATTCAATCTCCATATCAAAAGCGCGAAGCATTGCAGTACCGTAATTTTTAAAAACCTGGACCTTTGGTTTATGCGGAAGCTTTTCGGCTACTTTTTTGGCGAGCTCGATTCCGCTTCCAACAGCCACAATATCTATATCTTTTGGTTCCCCGCGTTTCAGTATATAATCGCGAACAAAACCGCCAATTACGTAACTTTCCAGTTGAAGCTCCTCAGAAGCTTCAGAAATTACTTTGAAAATATTGTGAGTCAGGGCGTTTTTGTAATTCTCCACCATTTGGGTTTTTGGGGTATTCCGGTCCATTCAGCTTGGCTTATTCAGCTATAAATCCATTAAATTCTGATTCTTGTTCAGAATGCAATAACCACCTTTTCAATTTTTAAACTATTTCCTTATTACAGTCACTTTACCATCGTTTGTTAGCTTGATAATAGCAGAAGGTTTACCAGACTGTTTTGAGCGCTGCAAATTTACTACATAGTCTACACCTTTTAAAATCTCCGGACTGATTTCAGCATAGGATTGAGGCGTTTTTTCACCACTTATATTAGCGGAGGTGGAAACGATAGGTTTCCTGAATCTTTTAACCAATTCATTGCTGAATTTATCTTTAGAAACTCTTATCGCCAGCGAATTGTCATCGGCGATAAGATTCTCTGCGACCCTGATGGGATCATCGTAAATTATCGTGGTGGGTTTGATGGCGTATTTCAGAATATCGTAGGCAACTTCAGGCACGTCTTCCACAAACTGATTTAGCATTTTATAATCTGAAACCAGGCAAATTAGCGCCTGACTTTCGTTGCGTTTTTTTAAAGCATAAACTTTATCTACCGCATCTGCATTAGTAGCATCGCAGCCTATTCCCCAAACCGTATCGGTGGGGTAAAGGATGAGACCACCGCGTTTGAGGGTTTCCATGCAATTTTGCATTTCGGTTTTATAATCG
>DATISX010000207.1:0-4495 GCA_035468275.1 Salegentibacter sp. | reverse complement strand
TCTTCAAAATCAAGGTTGAAAGCCATTGGGAAATTCCAGGCGGAAATATCGTAAAACAAACTATCCTGAAATTCGGTTCTTTTTTCAAACATAGCTTCTACCAGGCGATGTTGCCGCTGGTCTTTAGGTACTACGTAAGTATTTCCTTTTTTAAATTGCTTTCCGTCTGATTCAAAATCTTCTTTTAATTCGTGAATTTTAATCTGGTGCTTTTTCAGAATCTTTGCCAGTTCATAAGCTGAAGAGGCATCTTTAGAACTTCCAAAAACCCAGGCTCCATTCTCGGCTGAATTTCTTGCATTTTTATAAAACTCCCGCTGATAATTCAGCAGTTTTACGCGCATATTCTTTGCTGCCTCCAAAGTGGAAAGAGCTGCGGTAAATTGGTTTCTTATGGTAAAGGGGAAAGTGAGGATTCCGTTATCGGTTTCCTGGGCGTGGCCCCGGGAGCTGCCTTGTTCAAAAAGAATTCCGATACTTCCGTTAATATCCGGGAAGGTGGAGCCTTTTCCGTAATAAAAATCATCATAATCCTCTTCGGTATAATAGAACGAACCGAGCTCATCAAAAGCTGCAGCATGGTAAGTTCCTATTTCCCTGGTTAGATCCTGGTTGATATCCGGAGTTAAAGGATGCGTTCTGGAAGGGATTCCGGGCTGAAAGAAAAAGGTGGAATTAGAACCCATCTCATGATGATCGGTTAAAATATTTGGATACCACTTATGAAAGGTGGTGAGTCTAGCTTGAGATTCGGCTAGTTGTACCGGAAGCCAGTCGCGGTTCATATCAAACCAGTAGTGGTTGGTTCTTCCTCCCGGCCAAACTTCGCTGTATTCCCGGTCCTGTGGATCGGGGTTTACGTTTTTGGCTTTATTGGTGTTAGCCCAATAAGCAAAACGTTGAAGGCCATCGGGATTAAAGGCAGGATCAAACAGAATTATGGTATTTTGAAGCAATTCTTCAATTTCCGGACCTTCTGCCGCAGCAAGGTGATAAGCAACAAGCAAAGCAGCGTTAGAGCCGCTGGCTTCATTTCCGTGAATAGAAAAGCCCTGGTTCACCACCGCCGGCATATCTTCAGTGTTTAGAGAAGAGGCATTTTCTTCTGTGAGGGCAAGATGGTTCTTCCTGATTTCCTCAATATTTTCGTGATTTTCTTCCGAAGTTATGGTTAGCAGGATTAAAGGGCGACCTTCGTAGGTATGACCTCGCGTTTCCAGACTAATGCGTGGAGAAACTCTCTCGAGTTCTCTCATATAATTAAGAAGTAGATCGTGACTTACATGCCATTCTCCCGGAATATAACCAAGGACTTCCTGAGGTGTTGGTATTTCCTGGTTGTAGGTGACATTTTCGGGTAAATAATAATCCAGGCTTAAATCTTTTTCCTGGGCCTGAAACTGAAGGCAAAAAAGTAAACTTAGGGTGGTAATAATGTATCTCATATGAAATTGTTTTTAAAAACCGGAATATAAAAAAACCGTCCGGAAAGATCGGGACGGTTTAAAGATTTAATTTTTTAAAAGTAATATTTTAGATGTCGTCAAAATTAACATTGGTAAATTTTTCTGCCGGAGTTTCTTCTCCGTTTTCAGAAGCCTCGTTTTCGTATTCCTTTTTGAAATCTTTCTGGTGGCGTTCACTAATTACTTCCTCTCCTTTTTCAGAAACAATAAAATTGGTCATTTCCTGAAGGATCTCATTAAATCCTTCAAAATCTTCTTTGTAAAGGTAAATTTTGTGTTTTTTGTAGAAAAAAGATCCATCGTCGTTGGTGAACTTTTTGCTCTCAGTAATGGTGAGGTAATAATCATCGGCGCGGGTGGCTCTCACATCAAAGAAATAAGTTCTTCTTCCCGCTCTTAACACTTTAGAGAATATTTCTTCTTTCTCCATCATTTCATTATCACTCATAAATAGATTCTTTAATGGTTTGTTTTTGTGTAGCTCAAAAATCTAAAAATTTTTAACATTCCCCAAAATTATTTCACATTTCTTTTTCATTTAACTGTTTTGCATAAAGTTCTTTATAATAGCCCTCCTGATTTAATAATTGGGTATGAGTGCCTCGTTGAACTATTTGCCCATCTTCCAGAATGATGATTTTATCGGCATTCTTTGCTGAAGAGATTCTGTGACTTACGATAATGGTTGTCTTGTTGGTGGAGATACGGAAGAGATTACCAAGGATCTCTTCCTCTGTTTCGGTATCAACCGCTGAAAGGCAGTCGTCAAACAATAATATTTGCGGATCGTGAATAATCGCCCGGGCAATGGAAACCCGTTGTTTTTGTCCTCCCGAAAGTGTTATGCCACGTTCCCCGAGTACGGTATCATAGCCCTTACTGAAACCCACGATATTCCTGTGAACCGAGGCATTTTTAGCCGCTTCAATAATCTCTTCTTCGGTGGCATCAGACTTTCCGAATTTGATATTATTCCTGATAGAGTCGCTGAAGAGAAACGCATCCTGAGGCACGTAACCTATACTTTTCCTAAGGCTTTCCAGGTTTAGCTCCTGGATATTGCGTCCATCTATGTTGATCTCTCCGTCTTCAACATCGTAAAGTCTTCCAATAAGATCCAGAATAGTGGATTTTCCTGATCCTGTTTTCCCGATTATAGCCAGAGTTTCTTTATTTTTTACTTCGAAAGAAACATTTTTAAGCGCGGTAATATTTGTGTCGTCATAGGTAAAATTCACGTTTTTAAAGACGATGTCTCCGTGAATTTCATCGGGAATTTCAGTGGGATTGGTGATCTCGGGTTTTTCATCCAGGAATTCATTGATGCGTTCCTGAGAAGCTTCAGCCTGCTGTACCAGGGAAGTCACCCACCCGATAGAGGCGATTGGCCAGGTTAACATATTCACATACAGCAGAAACTCTACAATCACTCCAAGATCTATTAAACCGTCTATGTATTGTCTTCCACCTACATAGATCACAAGGACGTTGCTAATCCCAATTAGCAATACCATTAGGGGAAAGAAAAAAGCCTGGACTTTTACCAAATCGATATTCTTGTCCCGGCTGCCATTGGATAGTTCGGTAAAACTTTCATCGGTTTGTGGTTCAATCCCGTAAGATTTAATCACGGCAATCCCGCTGAAACTTTCCTGGGTAAAGGTGTTTAGTTTTGAAAGATATTGCTGAACAACCGTACTGCGTTTATTAATAGCAACGCTTATTTTATAGATAGCGTAAGATAAAACCGGAAGTGGCAGCACTGTATATAAAGTGAGAATTGGTGCTGCTTCAACCATAAAAATTAACACCACGACGCTGGAGGTAAGCGTAGTGACGCTGTACATCAGGGCCGGACCAAGATACATTCGGACTTTGCTCACATCTTCGCTAATGCGGTTCATAAGGTCTCCGGTGCGATTCTTCTTGTAAAAATTAAGCGAGAGCTCCTGGTAATGTTTGTATACCACATTTTTAAGGTCGAACTCAATATGCCGGGAAACTACAATAAAGGTTTGGCGCATTAAAAAAGTAAAGAATGCGGCGATTAATGTTGCTCCAATTATCAGTAAGATATTCCAGGCAAGTTCACTTCTTACAACACCTATATCGGTGATCTCCCCATTGATATATTTCTCGATTACATTGGTAGACCTTCCCGCCAGCGGAATATAGAAAAGCGCAAAGATTCTCGCGGCTACGGTGATGATAAAACCAATTATCAATCTCCATTTATATTTGAGAAAAAATTTATTGAGGGTTTTAAGGTGTTTCATTCAGGAGAAATCAATTTTTTGAGAATATGCCATTTTAACAGGTCTTAAAACCCTCTTTATTATATTATTGATTATTTTTGCTAAACGATTTTCAGAAATATTGAAAATCATAAATTTAAAACCTAACAAGTTATGCAAGTTGACGTTCTAAACGCTAAAGAGCTTAAAAAAGCCGCACCGGTCTTCGGACAGCTTTCTTTTGACAACCATGAACAGGTGGTTTTTTGCAACGACAAAGATACAGGATTAAAAGCAATAATTGGAATTCACAATACTGTTTTGGGACCCGCGCTTGGTGGTACCAGAATGTGGAACTACAGCAGCGAATGGGAAGCCCTTAATGATGTACTTCGACTTTCACGTGGGATGACCTTCAAAAGCGCGATCACCGGCCTTAATCTTGGTGGTGGAAAAGCTGTAATTATTGGAGATGCGAAAAAAGATAAGACGCCTGAATTGATGCGAAAGTTCGGGGAATACGTTCACTCTTTAGGCGGAAAATATATCACTGCCGAAGACGTAGGAATGGAAACTTCAGATATGGACACTGTTCGTGAGGTAACTCCTTATGTAAGCGGAATTTCAGAATCTAAAGGAGGTTCGGGGAATCCCTCTCCAGTTACGGCTTACGGTGTTTATATGGGAATGAAAGCCGCTGCCAAGTATAAATTCGGAAGCGATAATCTGGAAGGGAAATCGGTAATGGTACAGGGTATTGGCCATGTTGGCGAAACTCTTGTAGACTACCTTATT